>JAQXPK010000044.1 GCA_029100605.1 Bacillota bacterium
GGCTTCCCCTCTGGGGTGGTGCTCCGCGCAGCGAATCAGAAATATTATGATTGCCGGGGGCAATCATACCATAATGTCCGCTGGCAAAAATCCTTGATTTTTGACTGAAGAGGGGCGGTACTGCCCAAAAAGTTCCGGGCACTTTGGCGAATTCGTACTGCGGCATCCCCTCATCCGTCCCGCCTGACGGCGAGCCACCTTCCCCGGAGGGGAAGGCATTTGTCCGCCAACCCGTAATGTATCGCCTTGCTGCGTTATCCCGGTAAGCACGATTATGTAATCTCGCTGCGTGGAGCGCCGCCCCGGGATATTGAAGGCAGGCCATCCCAGAGCAGGACATAACCCCGCCCTGGGATGCAGCAGAATGGTACATTCCCCCGGAGGTTTTTCCGCGTTTACCCTCAGGACACCGGGATCAAAAGCATCTGCCCAGGAGCCGGTTCCGCCTGCAGGTTGTTTGCCTTGCGAATGGCGTCCACGGTGGAACCGCTTTCCTTGGCGATGTCCCACAGCCGCTTGTTTTCTGCCCGGCGAAGAATCAAAGACGGCCGGTTTGCGTCCGGCTCCCGCTCCTCCCCCAGCTCCACACCGGTCACCATGGGAAAGCCGCGGCTGCTGAATGCCGTCATTTCCAACGGCACCTCGCCCTTGACGGTGATGCCGTCGTTCCCCGCGGAGGCACCCAGATGCTCCGGCGGGTTGGACACCGCCGAAACCAGAGTGTCTTCGTCTGCGTTCAGGGTGTATTTTCCCTCCCAGCGGGCAGTGGCAGAATGAAGAATGCCATCCTCCCCATAGTACAGCACCTGGAACGAACCGGGTATCTCCATTTCGATACCCTCCGGTGTTCTGCGCTGCCGGGGATAATCCGGAAGAAAGCTCACATCCGCTGCCAGGTTGGCGTCCGTAGGGATGGTCTGCTCGCCGTAGAGGTTCTCCCGGCGGCTTTCCAAAATGGCGGGAACCTTTAGCGTTTCAGACTGCACCGTCAGCTCCCGGCTGGGACTGTAGGCGTCCTCCACCAGCGTGAGCATATCCCGATCCGTGACCAAATACTGTCCCACGATGCCGCACTTCAGGTGGAAATGTCCCTCGTCGTCCACTTCCAGCTCCAGGCTGGTGGGGCTGAGCAGAATGTCCGCCTGGGCATCGCCGCTGTGCTCTCCGTCCAGCTCCGCCAGCTGGGAAAAGGGTAGTTCAAAATCCCAGCTGTGGAGTTGTCCCTCGTCGGAACGGTAGAGCATATGCAGATTCCCGTTTCCCCGGAACACTACCTTGTTGGAAAGCACCTTTTTCTCCGTGATTCTGGGTCGGAGGCAGAAATAAACCAGTTTTTCCGGCATGGGGCTGGATTCCGGCAGGGTCAGCGCTTCATCGATCAGGAAGGTTTTCTCCCCCGCCTCCTTGGGCAGGCGGACAGGGTACGTACTTTTCAGAAGCTCCACGCCCTCCGCGGGTTCCTGGGGGGCGGCAACCTCCACGGTTTTTGGCGTGTAGGCCTCCGCCAGAGCGGCGGCACCGGCTCGCACCATCAGCTTTCGGGCGGACACCGACCGGGCGTCCACAAACCGGGGAACACACGCGATACGAATCTCCCCCTCCGGCGTTCCCTCGGGCAAATCCCACTTCATCTGGAAGGGGATCCAGCCGTCGATGCACCGTTCTTCGCTGCCGTCCTCGGGGGCATAGAGCACCCAGATCATCATCCCGCCGGCAAGAGAAATGCTGTCGCCCCGCCATTCCTTGCCTCGGAGGATGGTCTGCCCCCAGGCTGCTAATACATGGCCGATGTCCGGCATACCGTCCGGCAGCTTGATCTCCTGGGTCTGCTCCACGTTCTGAATGTCACGCACCACCGGCTCCAGGCAGGAACAGGCGGATTTCTGAAACTGCAATTCCAAATCGGATCACTCCTTATCCCGCGATGTGGTACATTGTATTCGTCCGGGGACAAGGTTATGCCAACTATTTCCTGCGCATGATGCAAAAGCCCAGCACAATCAGGGCAATGCCGCAGCAGCAGCAGAAGAACCAGCTCTCGACGCAGCGTCCGAGAATCAGCCCCAAGCCGAAACACAGGCAGCAGCATCCATGCAGGTGATTTTTCCGGCACATAAAAACACCCCCTGCACAGTGTATGCAGAGGGTGTTTGGAATTAACCGCCCAGATAGGCTTTCTTCACCGCGTCGGAGCTGGCAAGCTCCGCACCGGTGCCGCTTAAGGTAATGTTGCCGGTTTCCAGAACGTAGGCTCGGTCGGCAATCTGAAGAGCCTTTCGCGCGTTCTGCTCCACCAGCAAAATGGTGGTGCCGTCGTCGTGAAGCGCCTTAATGATGTCGAAGATCTGGTCAACCAGAATGGGCGCCAGACCCATGGAAGGCTCATCCAGCATCATCAGCTTGGGGTGGCTCATGAGTGCCCGGGACATCGCCAGCATCTGCTGTTCGCCGCCGGAAAGAGTGCCCGCGATCTGCTTGCGCCGCTCCTTCAGCCGGGGGAAGTAGTTGAATACCGTTTCCAGATCCTGCGCAGATACATCCTTATTGATGAAAGCGCCCATCTCCAGATTCTCCTGCACGGTCATCTGCAGGAAAATCCGCCGTCCCTCGGGGACATGGGCAAGGCCGTGGCGAAGCATCTTATAGGCATCGGTGTGGGTGATGTTCTCACCGCAGAAGGTAATGGAGCCGCTGCGGGGGTGCATCAGGCCGGAAATCGTTTTCAGGATGGTGGACTTGCCCGCGCCGTTGGCGCCGATCAGAGCCACGATCTCCCCGTCGCCCACCTCAAAGGACACACCCTTAATGGCGTGAATGGCGCCGTAGTACACATGGATGTCGTCAACTTTCAGCATCAGGCATCCTCCTTTCTGCCAAGGTAGGCTTCAATGACGGCGGGATTCTGACGAATCTCCTCGGGAGTGCCTTTGGCGATGATCCGTCCGTAGTTCACCACGGCGATGGCCTCGCACACATTCATCACCAGGTTCATATCGTGCTCGATGAGGAAAATGGCGATGTGGAAGGTGTCCCGGATGCGGCGGATCTGATGCATCAGCTCCGTGGTTTCGCTGGGGTTCATACCGGCAGCCGGCTCATCCAATAGTAAAATGGAGGGGTTGGTCGCCAGAGCCCGGACGATTTCCAGGCGACGCTGGACACCGTAGGGCAGGCTGCCCGCCTTCTGATCCGCGACCTCCGTCAATCCCATGAAGTCCAGCAGCTCCATCGCCTTTTCATTCGCCGCTTTCTCCGCCTTGTAGTAGGGCGGGATGTGCAGGAGGCTGGAGACGAAGGGGCACTTGATCTGGTTGTGCATACCCACTTTCACATTGTCAATGGCGGTCATATCGCCGAATAGACGGATGTTCTGGAAGGTTCGGGCGATGCCCAGCTTGTTGACCTTGGCAGTGGTCATGCCCTTGGTGTCCACACCGTTGATGAGGATGGAACCCCGGGTGGGCTGATACACAGAGGTCAGCAGGTTAAAGATGGTGGTCTTACCCGCACCGTTGGGGCCGATTAGGCCGGAAATCTCGGTGGGGCCAATGGTAATGTTGAAATTGTCCACTGCGGTCAGGCCGCCGAAATCAATGCCCAGATTCCGGACATCCAGTACCGGCAGCTTGTTCATATCCTGTTCCCGAAGCAGATTGATGGTGGGAACCTTCACAATCTTTTTGGAATACTCATTCATCTGCCCCTACCTCCTTCTTATGAAACAGGCCGCTGACCTTGGCGCTCACAACGGAGCGCAGCTCCTTGACCTTGGGAGACCAGGTAAACAGCATCACCAGGATCAGAACGATGGCGTACAAAATCATGCGGAAATCCGCCAGGCCACGCAGCGCCTCCGGCAGCACGTACAGCACCGTAGCGGAGATGATGGAGCCGAGGATATTGCCCATGCCGCCCAGCACCACGAACACCAGAATGTTGATGGAGGTGTTGAAGTTGAACTTGGAGGCGGTGAGGGACGAGAAGTTCAGTCCGAACAAGGCACCAGCCATACCAGCCAGGAATGCGGCGACCACGAAGGCCTTCAGGCGGAAGGCTGTCACGTTTATACCAACGGACTCGGCGGCGATCCGGTTGTCCCGGACGGCCTTGATGGCTCGGCCTTCCTTGGAGTTGATGAGGTTCAGGACGATGAACAGCGTCAGCAGAATCAGGGCAAAGCCCACCGGGAAGGACGCCAGCTTGGTCACGCCGGTTGCGCCCATGGGGCCGTTGATGATCATGCTGCCGCCCTCAGCCAGCACCGGCTTCTCCGTGCCGATGGCAAAGTGGACGCCATTGACATCCTGACCAATGTACATATTGTTGATCAGATTTTTCAAAATCTCACCGAAAGCCAGCGTGACGATGGCAAGATAGTCGCCCCGTAGACGCATGACGGGCAGACCGATAATAATGCCGAACAGTCCCGCCAGGACGCCGCCGCAGAGCATGGACACAACGAGCAGCAGCACCTTGTTGGCGATCACGGTTTTCAACAGCGTGGCAACCACAATGCCGGTGAACGCACCCACGCCCATGAATCCCGCGTGACCCAGGCTCAGCTCGCCGGAGATACCCACCACCAGGTTCAGGGAAATCGCCAGCACGATATACGCGCAGATGGGCACCAGGTAGCCCTGGACGGAGCTGGACAGCAGCTTTGCGGAGGACAGGCTCTGCATCAGGATAAAGCCCAGAATCACGACGCCGTAGATCACCAGATTGGAGCGATGGCGGCTTACATATTGTTTTAGTTTCATGCCGCTCACCTCACACTTTCTCCTGCACATTCTTGCCCAGCAGGCCGGCGGGCTTAACCAGCAGGATCACAATCAGAACCAGAAACACAATGGCGTCCGAGAACTGGGTAGACAGGTACGCCTTACTGAAGGTTTCAATGACGCCCAGCAGGATGCCGCCCAGCATGGCTCCGGGAATGGAACCAATACCGCCGAACACAGCAGCCGTAAAGGCGCGGATACCGGGCATGGAGCCGGTGGTGGGCATCAGGGTCGGCACGGTGGAGCACAGCAGCACGCCGGCGATGGCTGCCAAAGCGGAACCGATAGCGAAGGTAATGGAGATCGTGCGGTTGACGTTGATGCCCATGAGCTGGGCCGCGTCCCGATCCTCGGAAACCGCCCGCATGGATTTACCCATTTTGGTCTTGCCGGTGAACAGGGTCAGGCCGATCATGATCACCACGCAGGCCAGAACCGTCACGATCACCTCCCCAGTAATGGTGAGGCCGCCGTTAAACAGCACCAGGGGCTTCATGGTGACGATGCTCTTGAAATTTTTGGGGGCGGAGCCGAAAATCAGCTGCGCCGCGTTCTGCAAAAAATAGCTGACGCCGATGGCGGTGATCAGAACCGCCAGACTGGGCACGCCCCGCAGGGGCTTGTACGCCAGGCCCTCGATGAGAATGCCAAGCAGGGTGCACACCACGGCTGCCACCAGGACGCCCACCGGTGCCGGCAGTCCCAGATAGCTTGTCACACAATAGGAGGCATAAGCACCCACCATAATGACATCGCCATGAGCGAAGTTCAGCATTCTGGCAATGCCGTACACCATGGTGTAGCCCAGGGCGATAATGGCGTAAACCGAGCCGATGCTGATACCGTTAATGAGATACTGAAGAAATTTCACGGCTTTCATCCCTCTCTTTCCAACAGCCTATGACGAGAACACGGATGCAGTCCCCTTGTTCTTCTCATAGGCCGTCGGGGATTAAACAGGCGGCAGCCGGACAGGGTCTCCCCTGTCCAGCCACCATTGACTTTACGATTATTTCGGATGTACGCTTATTCCGCGCCGACGTAGGTGCCGTCCTTGATGACAACAGCCATGGGGCTCTTGGAGACCTCACCGGTTGCCTGCCAAGTCATGCCCTTGCCGGTCAGGCCGTCGAAGGTCATGGAGGTGAACTGAGCAACCAGAATGTCGTTGATCTCGGCAGCGCTCATGTCAGCGGTGGCACCGCCGGCAACCAGAGCCTGATAGATGGAGTAGATGACATCGTAAGCATCAGCAGCGAACTGGTTGGGGACAATGCCGGTCTTCTCCTGGTACTTGGCAACGAAGGACTGGGTCGCCTCGTCGGAAGCATCAGCAGAGAAGGGGGTCAGGAGCATCAGGCCTTCAGCCAGAGCGGGATCAAAGTTCTCCACAGTCAGGATGCCGTCCATGCCGTCGCAGCCAAAGAAGGTAGGCGCGTAGCCGATGGTGTTGGCGTAGGTCAGAACCTGGGCAGCCTCGGTAGCATAGAAGGGCAGGAACACCACATCGCAGCCGGCGTCCTTGCACTTGGTTACCTGGGTGGTCAGGTCAGCCTTGTTGTCGGCGGTGAAGGCCTCGACGCAGGCGACGTTCAGACCCTTGACCTGAGCCTCAGCGGCGAATTTCTCATAGATACCGGAGGAGTAAACATCGGAGGAATCGTAGATCACGCCGATGGTGGTGCCCAGATCGTGGGAAGCCATGTAGTCAGCGGAGGCAACGCCCTGGTTGGGGTCGGTGAAGCAGATCTGGAAGATGTTGTCGCCATATTCAATGATGGAAGCGCCGGAGCCGGAGGGGGTCAGCATGAAGATCTTATCGTTGGCGCACTCAGCAGCGACCACGTTGCACGGAGCGGTGGTCACAGGGCCGGCCATGACCTGCATACCCCAGTCCTTCAGGGTGTTGTAGGCGTTCAGAGCCTTCTCGGTGTCGTGCTCGTCGTCCTGGCAGTTCAGCTCCAGCTGCAGACCGCCCTTGGCGTTGATTTCCTCAACGGCAATCTCCATGCCGGCCTGGACAGCCGTGCCGTACACAGCGGCGCCGCCAGTCAGAGGGCCGCTCATACCGATCTTCACAGCGCCGGCAGTGCCGGCAGCAGCGGCTTCGCCGCCAGCAGGGGCAGCGGTCTCGGTTGTGGTCTTTTCAGAAGAGCCGCAGCCGGCGAACATTGCGGCTACCATAACAGCAGCCAGCAGCAGGGCAAGTACCTTTTTCATAATGCAATCTCCTTTTCATTATCTTACTATAAAAAAGCGGTTACACCTTCCGTAACCGCTTCTTCATACCCTTTATGAAGCCCCGGTTACGCAACGGCACACAGTCGTACAGCGCAAATGGACACTGCCAAAACTATGGCAGTGTCCAGTCGGGGGCGAATTCGCGCAGAGGAACACGCCGCTGTCATGCAGCGGGAAGCGGTATCGTTGGAAACAAACCGTGCCGTCATTTTCTTGTCCCTCCTGAAGAATTTTAACACATTGTATCTCAGAGAAAGACATTTGTCAACGAGGAAAAGATAACAGAATCTGTATAGTTTTCGACGAATTTTTGTATAGAACGCACAAGAGCTACTGTCCGTCCAATACCGCCTTGCAGACGGAGAGGACTTTGCTGATCACCGGTACGCAGGTGGAGCTGCCGTAGCCGCCGTTTTCCACCACGACCATGAAGGCCAGCGGATACGCCTCGTCCTCCACGAATCCGGCGAACATGGCGTTGGAGGTCTCATCTCCGCCCAGCTGGCTGGTGCCGGACTTGGCGCAGACGTTTAAGCCCAGGAAATTCCCGTCGCCGTATATGGTCTTAACGTTGTTCCGCATGAACTTTCTAACCTGCTCAGCCACCTCTTTGGACATGATTCGGTCGGTTTTGATCGTATCCGCCTCGTAGGTCACCTCATCTGCGCAGGTCACCCGCTCCACCAGGTGCGGCTCCGCTCCCACGCCCCCTCCGGCGATGGCACCCATAAAGGTCATGTACCGGGCGGGATTGACAAGGTCGGTGTGCTGTCCGATGCAGCTCCAGGCAAAGGATACCGGCGCGGTGTTGGAGATGTCGTAGTTCCCTTCAGCAGTGGTGACGCCGTCGAAGCTCAGACTGTCGGTGACGCCGAACTGCTCCACATACTTCACCATATTCTTCTTTCCCACCAGCTCCGCGATCTGAGCGAAGGCGCAGTTGCAGGAATGGGACAGCGCCGTCTCCAGGGTCACGGTGCCGTGAGCCTTCTCGCAGGTGACGCTTTCCGTACCATAGGCGTAGTTGCCGGTGCAGGTAAAGGTTTTGTCCAGGATTCCTGGCACGCAGTCCAGCGCCGCAGCGGTGGTAACCACCTTGAAGATGGAGCCAGGAGGATAGGTCGATTGCAGGAAACGGTTCAGATAGACGCCCTCGTACTGCCCCGTGGTGTCCGAGGCGATGTCCGGTACATTGTCCGGGTCGTAGGTGGGGGTGGTCAGCGCGCAGAGAATCTCGCCGGTTTTGTAATTGTACACAGCCACAGTGCCTTTTCTCCCCGCCATGGCGTCCAGCGCCGCGTTCTGCACCCTGGCAGACAGGGTCAAGGTCATCTGCCCGCCGGTATCGGAACCATTGTACACGCCGTTGATCAGGTCGAAGCCCGCCATTTTTCCCGCGTAGTGGGCGACGGCACCGGCGCTGATAAAGCCCTTCCGGTCTCCCAGCCAGTGGAGGGTGGACTTCCGGGTGGTTTCGTCCGGGGAATAGCTGCGCTGGTCGGTGATGTCCAGCAGCACCTCGCCGGAGCGGTCTGTAATGGTGCCGCAGCCCAGATTGGCGTTGTTAAACACATGGGGCGAGCCGGTGGAGACCACCCACTGTCCCGCCTGGGTGGCGTACTCCCACAGGAAAAACGCCATGCCCCCCAGGAGCACGAAGAGAAACAGCCCCATGATCCAGGTTCGTTTGGTAACACGGTTCATCCGCTCACTCCCCTCTCTTGTTTAATCGCACGGCAAAGCTGGCGTTCTGCCGGGTGTCCCCCGCTTTGACGAAGGCCAGCAGCCCCCAGGCGCCCACCATGCTGGTGCCGCCGTTGCTCAGGAAGGGGAAAGTAACACCGGTAAAGGGCAGAATGTCCAACGTACCCAGGCAGTTGAGAATCGTCTGGATCACCAGAATGCTGGCGGCGGTACACGCGCCGATGGAATAGAAGCTGCTCCGGGCAACCCGAGCGGAGCGGATGGCAAAAAATCCATAAACCGCCACGCACAGCACCATCATCACCGCCACGATCAGACCCCATTCCTCGGAAATGGTGGCAAACGCGATGTCGGAATCCGCCGCGAAGACGTGCTTCAGAAAGCCCTGCCCCGGCCCCAGGCCGAACAGGCCGCCGGAAGCAATGCACATCAACGCCTGCGCCTGCTGGTAACCGGCGTTCAGGGGGTCTTCCCACACGTGCCGCCACACGGAGAACCGCCGAAGAGCGTGGGGGGCAATCTTCAGCGCCAGAACCCCGGCAAAAATCAGCGCCGTCACAGCAAGCGCCACCGTGCCCATGCTGCCGGAGCGGAGGTACGCGATTACAAGGAAGGCGCAGAAGAAAATCAGCGCCGTGCCGAAGTCGTTCATCAGGGCGAGCAAACCGCAGATCAGGATGGAGTAAGCGATGAAGGCATAGATATTCCGCTTGCTCATGATCCGGTCCATGGTGGACGCCCCGGCAAAGACAAAGCAGACCTTACTCAGCTCCGAGGGCTGCAGGGACATTCCGCCAATGACCAGCCAGTTCTTCGCACCGTAATACTCGGTTCCAAACACCAGCGTCACCACCAGGAAGCCCACGCCCGCCACCGTCGCCAGATACCGGACGGCCTTTGCCCGTTCCAGATCCCGCAGTGACCAGCCGATGACCAGGAAGGTCACCACGCCCAGACCCAAAGCGGCGAGCTGCTTCACCGCCTCCCCCGGCTTCACCGTAGCGATGGCGGCCATGCCCATGGTGCACAGGAAAAAGGCCATGGTCTCCACCTCAAAGGACTTCCGGTGGATCATGCAGTAGAATATGTACAGCACCCACTGGCATACCAGAATGCCGCCGAAGCCCTCGAGGATGCTCAGAGCGTTCTCCTGCTCGCCGCAGAGCAGAAAGCCCAGGAGCATCAGGCACTGCAAAATGGACAAAAGCAGCAGATTCGCCACGCTGTCCCAGCCGCTGGCGGCCTTGGTACGGATCTCCGCCTGCCGTGCCTCCTGATGCTGGGTGATGGGCTGCAGCTGCATTTCCACACCGCCCACGGAGATGCGGTCTTTCTCATTCAGGGCGCAGATCTGCACCCTCCTGCCATTGACCCAGGTTCCGTCCTTGGAACCGGCGTCGGAGATCGTCCAGCTGCCGTCGTCATACCGGGTCAGAACCGCGTGATTCCGGGACACCGTGGGAAAATCGATGGTCACGTCGCTGGATTTGCTGCGGCCGATGACGCTTTCCCAGTGGGTAATGGGGATCTGGGTGCCGTCGGTCATGTTCAGCCACGCCCAGATCTCCGGCTCCCGGCGGAAGGTCATCAGGGGCAGGGCGCAGCGCAGCAGCAAAATGGCGCTGATGATCGGAACGGCGTAGCGCAGAATCCCGATATAGGCAGAAGCATAGCCTTCCTGCGCCAGGGCAAGGGACGAAAACAGTTCCTCCACGTCGCCTTCCTCCTTTCCTTCGTCTTTTGCTTATAAAATGGCATAATTCCGTTCATATGTCAAATGAATATTTTCTTAAGGCAATACCGCCTGATGGGGCAAGGAGATTCGGCAAGAGATTTTGACACAAGCGAAAGCAGGAAAAACGGGGGAATACTGGATGTATTTCCCATTTTTCATATTGCACGATTGGAGCTTTCGATCCGCCGCTCAGCCGCAGGCGATTTGTTCAGAGATTCCTTAGAATCGCAATCTCCCGGGCATAGCCCTCCAGATCATTGGGCGTTTCCAGGATCATGGGCTTATCCTTTAAGGCGGGGTGGTTCACAATCCGGCGGAAGGTCTCCAGTCCCAGACTGCCCTCCCCCAGGCGTTCGTGCCGGTCTTTGTGGCTGGCAAAGGGATTTTTGCTGTCGTTCAAATGCAGGGCACGCAGCTTGTCCAGGCCGATGACCCGGTCGAATTCCGCCAGCACCCCATCCAGATCGCTCACAATGTCATACCCGCCGTCGTAAACGTGGCAGGTGTCCAGGCACACGCCCACATTGTCGCTGCCCACAGCATCCAGTATGGCTTTCAGCTCCTCAAACCGTCCGCCGATTTCGCTGCCCTTGCCCGCCATGGTTTCCAGCAGCACCGTCACCGGGTAGTCATGGCGCAAAGCGCTTTTCAGGGCGGCGGCAATATAGTCGATGCCCGCCTCCGTTCCCTGCCCCACATGACTGCCGGGGTGGAAATTGTAGAAATTCCCGGGCAGCGCCGCCATTCGCCGCAAATCGTCCTCCAGAACGCCCGCG
The DNA here is from genome assembly GCA_029100605.1 of Bacillota bacterium. GTDB lineage: Bacteria > Bacillota > Clostridia > Oscillospirales > Oscillospiraceae > Faecousia. The sequence goes on from JAQXPK010000044.1 coordinate 11,238, forward strand.
GCAAAGGCTCTCGCCTCCGGGTCGGCGGTGCACAGGTTCATGGTGTAGGCTCCGTGGGCAACCAACGTACCAAAGCGGTGCTCCCGGAGCATCGCCACAGCCCTTTCCCCGTCGGCTGGGTCTTCCTTCTTGGCCTTGCTTCCCCGGGGATTCCGGGTGAAAAACGCGAAGGTGTTCGCCCCGATGGACAGCGCCGTTTCCACCATCGCCGCATACCCGCCGGAGGCCGACAAGTGACACCCATAATAACCCATGTTGATCTCTCCCTTTTCATGCCACGGCAGGGGAAATTCTGCATTCTGGATTTCCTTTGCCAGAGTGCGTGCTTCCCCACAGCCTGCTCTACACGTTAGCGTTTCGAGCATTATAGCACATTTCCCCGGAAAAAGCAAATTCTCTCCTTTCCAGAACTGCCAAGGTGTGGTATAGTGAAGAAAATATCTGTTTGGAGGGAGTTTCATGCCGAAGTCCGACAACCAGAAGCTGAAAATCTTTTATATTTTGGACTATCTGCAAAAAAACTCCCACCGGGATCACCCGGTGAGAGCTTCAGAGCTGATTGCCATGCTGGAAAACCAACACGATATTGCCTGCGACCGCAAGACCATCTACTCGGACATTGCAGCATTGCAGGATTACGGCGTAGACATTGTCTCCCTGACCGGAAAGAACGGCGGCTACTACATTGCCTCCCGGAATTTTGAGCTGCCGGAGCTGAAGCTGCTCATCGACGCCGTCCAGTCCAGCCGGTTTCTCACAGAGAAAAAGTCCCGGGAGCTGATCGAAAAGCTGTGCAGCCAGTGCAGCGTCTATGACGCGAAGCTGATGCGCCGGGACGTACTGGTGTCCGGGCGGGTCAAAAGCATGAACGAGACCATCTACTACAATGTGGATGCCATTCAGGAGGCCATCGCCCAGAACCGGCAGATCACCTTCCGCTACTTTGACTGGGATTTGGGTGGAAAGCGGAAGTACCGGGACCGGGATTACCAGGCCAGCCCCTACGGTCTGTGCCAGGACAACGAAAACTGCTATCTCCTCGCCCACTCCGCCCGCCACGGCGTCACCTCCTACCGGGTGGATCGCATGACAGAGATCCGCCTGACGGAGCAGGCCCGAACCCCCTGCCCGGAACTGACGGGCAAAGCCCTGATCGAGCACGCAAACCGCCTGTTCCAGATGTACTCCGGTGAGGAGACCACCGTAAAGCTCCGGTTCCACCGCAGTCTCATCAATGTGGTGGTTGACCGCTTTGGAAGGGATATTCTGCTGATCCCCGACGATGAAACCCACTTCGTGTTCACCGTCAACGTGGCGGTATCCCCCATGTTTTTAAGCTGGGTCATCGGGTTCGGCAGCAAGGCGCAGATTCTCTATCCCCAGAGCGTCATCGACCAGTGTACCCAGCTGTGCCGGGAGGCAATGGCACAGTATCAAGCCAACTGAAAAGAATCAAACACGTCCCGCCACACGATCTGCGAATTCTCCGTGGTGTCCGCGTCCCGTAGGACGGACAGGCAGTAATGGTAATTTCCGTCGTCCAGGATCACCGCCCGACCCAGCCGGTCGCCGTTTTCTCCCGCCGAGGCCCAGACAAAGTCGTACCGCTTCGCCCCGTCCTGCTCTGTTTCCATCACCGTCAGGTTATCCGGAGTGTAGCCGGACAGCTTCTGGATGGTGGCGCTTAAATCCCCGCCGCTGACGGTTTCGATGATGATCTCATAGTCCTCGCTTAAGTACACCTGCTCCGAATCGCTTTCCAGCACCGGTGCCACCGCGTTGTCCGGCAGACGGACGGTAATCTCCGCCGGCTGAGCCATCACCGGCTGTACAAGATCGTCGGCTACGGTCTCCAGGGTTTCCTCGGCGGCGCAGCCGGAGAGCAGCGCCGACAGAATCAGCAAAATAAAGATTTTTTTCACGATAACCCCTCCCGAAAGGAAATCAGTATGAAAGAGCTTCTGCTTCTTTACCTCCTTATCATAAATGCCGCCGGGTTCCTGCTTATGCTTGCGGACAAAATAAAAGCCAAACGCCACCGCTGGCGCATCCCGGAGGCAACGCTGATGGCGGTTGCCGCCCTGGGCGGCAGCGTCGGGTCTCTTGCCGGTATGTACGCCTTCCGCCACAAGACGAGGCATCCCAAATTCACGGTGGGTATCCCGCTGATTTTGGCGCTTCAGTCCATCCTCGCGGTATTCCTCATGGCAAGATTATGAAATGACGCCCCCCGACCGACGGTCGGGGGGCGTCATTTCCGCTGGACGGATTCCGAAATTGCACATCGTGTGGATTCCTCAAAGGAAAAACAGCAGCAGCATATTCGCTGCCATCAGCAGGGTCAGCACAATCGTGCCGGAATTGGTAAAGAAGCACTTCAGGCACCGGCGGTCTACCCACTCGCTTTGCTGATACGCCCGGATCTGGGTTCGTCTGAGGATCAGGATTGCCAGGCCAGCCGCCAGGCATCCGCCGAAAATCAGAAGATCCAGCCTGTATGCCATCATTTCCGGCAATTGATCCAGCAACCGGGTCAGCAGATCCGCCAGCACCAGGTTGTTGAACATATGAATGCCCACCGCCCAGCCGATGGAATACTCCACCGTCACGTAACCCAGCGCCAGCCCCACCAGAAAGGCGTATGGCGCCTGCAGCAGATTCCCGTGGAACAGTCCAAAGAGAAAGGCGGAGGCGAATATGGCGAAACGTTTGCCATAGGGGCGCAAGCTCCGCAGAATAAAGCCCCGGAAGATCAGTTCCTCCGCAATCGGCGCCGCCAGTGCGGAATATAGGAACATACTGACAGTATCCGACTGCCCGGAAACCTGTTCCAGCATATCCACGGTAGAACGGTCAAAGATGTTCATAATCTCTTCCAGCAAGCCGATCCACAGAGAATTGACCATCTGCGCACCGACGCACAGGCACACCAGGCAGGCCAGTGTCCCAGCTTTCATGGGCTTTTCTCTGGCAAACACCTCTTCCCGCCAGAAATCCCCGCCCTTCCAGGCGTAGAGCACCGTCAACGCCACGGCAATGGCAGCGAGGTACCCCCAGGCGTTTCCCGCCAGAGCGTCCATGTCCGGAACAAACCCGAAATCGTGGCTGGCTAGGGCGCGGAGATACCCCATAATGACATCCCCCAGCATAGCAAGGGAAACCATCAGGTTCATCAGCACATAATAGCCCGCCAGCGACCAGCCCAGAGGCCGGAAGCGGCGGCGGAGCCATTTATTGATCTGCTTGTCGTCCATCGGCTGCCTCCTGTAAGATCGCCTCCGCCGTCATCATCCCGTCGATGGCGGCAGACATAATACCTCCGGCGTAGCCCGCGCCCTCTCCCGTGGGGTATACCCCCCGAAGGGCGGACTGACGCTCTTTGTCCCGGAGAATCCGAACCGGGGATGAGCTGCGGGTTTCCGGGGCGGTCAACACCCCCTCCGGGTCGGCAAAGCCCTTCAGCCTGCCCTCCAGCCTGGGCAGTGCCCGGGCAATGGCGACGGTGATCTTCTCCGGCAGCACCCCGTGGAGGTCACACCAGGCGACCCCAGGGCGATAGGTCGGCTGCACCCGTCCCGCGCCGGTGCTGGGAACTCCCGCCAGAAAGTCTCCCACCTTCTGTGCCGGCGCGCGGTAGCTGCCGCTGACCTCGTAAGCGCGCTGCTCGATCTCCCGCTGCCAGCGCATTCCGCCGAGTGCGCCCCCATAGGGAAAATCCGCCGGGTTCAGGGTCACCAGCAGTGCCGCGTTGGCGTTTTCTCCGTCCCGGTCGGCATAACTCATGCCGTTGGTGACAACCCGGCCTTCCTCGCTGGCAGCCGCCACCACATATCCGCCGGGGCACATACAAAAGGTATAGACCGTCTCTGCTTCCAGATGCTCCACCAGCTTGTAGTCCGCCGGAGGCAGGGCGGGACTCTCCATCCCGTACTGGGCAAGGTTGATGTCGCGCTGCTTCTGCTCAATGCGCACGCCCATGGCAAAAGGCTTTGGCTTCATGGGAATCCCGCTTTTTTCCAGCATTTCAAAGGTGTCCCGGGCGCTGTGACCAATGGCGAAAATCGCCCGGTCACAGGCAATGACCTCCCCCGCTTCCGTTTCCAGGCCGGTGAGGCGTCCAGCCTCCGTGCGCAATCCGGTGACTTTTGTGGAAAAACGCACCTCACCCCCCAGGGAAATGATCCGCCGGCGCAGATTCTGCACCACGGTGAGCAGCACGTCGGTGCCCACATGGGGCTTGGCGTCGTAGAGAATGTCCTCCCTGGCCCCCGCCGCAACGAACTGCTCCAGGATCCAACCGATTCTGGGGTTGTTCACTCCAGTGTTCAGCTTGCCGTCGGAAAAGGTGCCCGCGCCGCCCTCGCCGAACTGGACGTTGCTGCGGGTGTCCAGGTGTCCGGTTTCAAAAAAGGTCTCCACCTTTTCGTGCCGGGTCTGAGCGTCCTCTCCCCGCTCCAGCACCAGAGGCTTCCACCCAGCCAGGGCCAGCACCAGGGCGGCAAACATCCCGGCGGGGCCAAAGCCCACCACCACAGGCCGTTTTTCCGGCAGATGGTCTGCCTTTGGCGGCGAATATCGGGGAATCGGTGCGGTAGAAGCCTTTTTGCAGCCGCTCTGCTTCAAAATTTTCTTTTCGCTTCCCTCCACCGCCACGTCCACGGTGTAGACGATCCGCACATCGGGCTTTTTCCGGGCATCCACGCTGCGGCGGACGATTCTCAGCTTCCGGATTTTGGAATTTGGCACCCGGAGCAGCCGTGCCGCCTCAAATAGAAGCTGGGCGTCATTGTGCTCCGGAGGCAGGGAAATATCGTGCAGTCGGATCATGTGTCGTTCCTCCCGGCGCTTTCCCCGGCAAGCCGTCCGGAGCTCCACGCCCACTGTAAATTATAGCCCCCGCAGTCGCCGTCGATGTCCAGCACTTCCCCGCAGGCGTACAGCCCGGGAACCAGGCGGCTTTCCATGGTGGTTTCGTCAAATTCCGCAGTGACGACGCCCCCCGCCGTGACCTGGGCGCAGTCCATACCCATGGGCTCCGTCAGGGGCACCTCAAAGGCCTTCACCGCCTGGGTAACCCGGCCGAGGTCATCGTCCGTCAGCTCCGAAATACAGCGGCTTGCCGGAATCCCCACGGCCTGGGTCAGCACCCGCCCAAGACGGTTGTGAAGGATCCCGGTGAGCAGCTCCGAGGCGGGCAGATTCGTCTTTCGGCGGCGGACAAGCTCCGCTTTCAGGGTCTCGCCCTCCACCTCCGGGAGAAAGTCCAGCCGGCAGAGCCATGCTCCCCCGCTCTGGCACACGTCCCGGGACACTTCAAAGATCACCGGCCCGCTGAGGCCGTATTCCGTAAACTGCAGTTCTCCGGTGCTCTGGGCGAATTGCTCTCCATCCCGGAAAATGGCTGCATGGCAATTTGTGCGGATGCCCTTCAGTCCCGTCACCCCGCCCCAGTCGGTTTTCAGCTGTACCAGCGTCGGGCGGAGCTTCGTGCAGCTGTGACCCAAACTCCGCAGCAGCTTGTAGCCGGACATACTGCCCCCCAGTTTTGTTCCCGCGAGGCCGCCGCAGGCGACAATCAGCCGGTCGCAGCGCGCCGTTTCTTCCCTGGACGAAACAAGAAAGCCATCTCCGGTTTTCTTCACTTTTTCCACTTCAAAGCCCAGTTTCACCGTGATATTTGGTTCTTCCAGGGAAAACCGAAGAACATCCACCACGGAATTGGCCTGATCGGAATAGGGATACACCCGCCCGGATGCTTCCGCCACGGTAAATAACCCCAGGCTTCGGAACCAGCGCAGCACCGCCTCCGGGGAAAACCGCTCCAGCGCAAAGTCCGCAAAGTCCGGATGCTCGCCGTGGTAGCTGCCCTGGGAGGCGTGAAGATTCGATAAATTGCACCGTCCGTTGCCGGTGGCCTGGAGCTTGCGCCCCACACGAGCCTGGCGCTCCAGCAGGATAACCTGCACCTGCTGGTTTTCCGCCGCTGCCAGCGCCGCCGCCATTCCGGAGGCGCCGCCGCCGATGATTCCGATGACCATACCCTGTCGTCCTCTCCACTTACGTTTTCCTCATTATACTCTACATTTTCCCGTCATACAAGAAAAACTTCTTCCCAGTTGGCAAATGATATGCTATACTGGTCTGCGGTGATACCATGGATCGAAACAACATTGATAAAATCGCCCAGTCAGCCGAGGATCGGCTGCTTCTGGCAAAGCTGTGGGACAAAATCAGCGCCGGACAGCGGAAAAACATCCCCGCCCACACCTGCTTTCTCTCCCCCCGGGAGCAGGAGCTGGCGAAGTACCTCTTCGGTGAGGCGGAGGGGCTGTACGCCTTCGGCGGCTATGGGGACGCGGAGCGGAAAATGCTCGTCTACCTGCCGGACTATCTGGAGGAAAGCAGCCTGTATGACGAGGACAGTCCCTGCGTATGCCTCCGTGCTAAGTTCTTTCAGGGGGACAGCCCCAGCCACCGGGACTTCCTCGGAGCCTTGATGGGTGCCGGGGTCGGGCGGGAGACCGTAGGGGACATCTGCGTGGACGCCGGGCAGTGTGATTTCTTCGTCACAGCGGAAATTGCCCCCTATCTTCTCCAGAATTTCACCTCCGCCGGACGGACACGGCTGCATTTGCAGCAGATTCTCCTGACGGATGCCCACATTCCGGAACCGGAGGTAAAGGTCATCCGGGACACTCTGGCGTCGCTGCGCTTAGACAGCGTCATCGCCTCCGGTTTTCGCATTGGGCGAAGTCTGGCGGGGCAGTACATCGCCGCCGGAAAAGCTGCCATCAACGGTCTGCCCTGTGAAAAGCCGGACAAGGCCGTGGAGGAGGGAGCCAAAATCTCCGTACGGGGGCTGGGAAAGATTCAGCTTGCCTCCATCGGCAGCCGGACGAAAAAAGACAGAATTTCGGTGGTCATCCACCGCTATGTGTGAGGTAGCCTATGAAAATGGACGAAGTCATTGCAAGGATCAACGTTCTTGCCAGAAAAGCAAAGGCAGAGGGTCTGACGACGGAGGAGCTGGCGGAGCGGGATAACCTGCGGCGCATCTATATCGATTCCGTCAAGGCCAACCTGGTGGGACAGCTGGAAAACACCTACGTAGTCGGCCCCGACGGGAAAAAGAAAAAAGTGGAACGGAGACAGTAAATCAGACTTTCACCTCGCCCCCTTGTTTACGTGTGGGGCGAGGCGTTCTGATTCATTCCATACAAATATTACGAATCCAGCGGTACCCAATGGCGTAACGACTCCACACTACGTTCGTCACGCGTTGTTAGCTGTGCCTCGCCGCCCCGGTTGCATGGGTTTGTGCAATCCGGGGCCTCTTTTTCCCTCAGGGGTGAAAGGAGCTGATTCAAAATGAATCGAATCTGGCAGTTTTATCCCACGCCCCTGGGGTTATACATTCGTCTGGCTGACGAAATCGTTCCCCATCTCGACCGTGCGGGAGCGTCCTTCCACATTTCCCTGCCTGCCCAAGCCGCCGCAAAGTGTATTCTGAAGGCCGATGGTCGGGAGATACTCCCTGAAACTCCCGGAGAATGCCGGGAACTGGCGGCAAAGTGGAATCTGTTCTCCCCGGACGCCACCGGAAACTACCATTGGGACAAGCCCATGACCCGGGGAGAAGCAGCGGTGCTTGCCGTAAGGCTGCGGAATATGCTGGAACTGGGGGTGGAGGAATGAAACAGACGATTTGTACCATGCTCGGACTGCTGGGCGCAGCCATTGCCTGGGCTTTCGGCGGGTGGGACGCTGCCATGGCGGCTCTGCTGGTGTGCATGGGCGTGGACTATGTGTCCGGCTCCCTTGTGGCGCTGGTGTTCCGCAAGAGCCCCAAATCCGAGACCGGAGCCTATAACTCTGCTTACGGCCTGAAGGGGCTGTGCAAGAAAGGGCTGATGCTGCTGTTTGTGCTGGTAGCCGTGCAGATCGACCGGGTTCTGGGGGTGGATTACGTCCGGGACGCGGTGTGCATCGGCTTCTGCGCCAACGAGGTGCTGTCCATCGTGGAGAATCTGGGTCTGGCTGGGGTGCCCATGCCTCCGGCTGTCACCAAAGCCCTGGAGCAGCTGCAAAACAAGAAGTAATTTTCCTCCTATACCCCGGCATGAAAGTGCCGGGGCTTTTTTTCACTTCCCTTTCCGGTGAAAGTCTGCTATAATTCTGTTGTCTTAGGGCAACACCGCTGGGTGGGAACTGCGGGCTTCGGCAGATCTAAAGTCCCAATCGTGCAGTATGAAAAATGGGAAATACATCCAGTATTCCCGCATTTTTCATACTTTTGCTTGCGTCAAAATCTCTTGTCGAATCTCCTTGCCCCATTATGCGGTATTGCCTTAGAATTCACATGAGGAGGCAGTCTATGGAATTTCTGCCCGTCACCAGACAGGAAATGCTTGACCGCGGGTGGGAGGCCTGCGATTTCGTCTATATAATCGGCGACGCCTACGTTGACCACCCTTCCTTCGGTCACGCGATCATCAGCCGGGTTTTGGAAAGCCATGGCTACAGCGTCGGCATCATCTCCCAGCCGGACTGGAAAAACCCAAAATCTATCGACGTGTTCGGTCGTCCCCGGCTGGGCTTTCTCGTCACCGGCGGCAATATGGACTCCATGGTGAACCACTATTCCGTCACCAGGCACCACCGCAAAACCGACGCCTTTACTCCCGGCGGCGTCATGGGCAAGCGCCCGGACTACGCCACCATCGTCTACTGCAACCTCATCCGCCAGACCTACCAGGACGTGCCCATCCTTATTGGCGGCATCGAGGCCAGTCTGCGGCGGCTGGGACACTACGACTACTGGTCGGACAGCCTGAAACGCTCCATCCTGCTGGACAGTCAGGCTGATCTTCTCATGTACGGCATGGGAGAGCGCGCCATCGTGGAAATCGCCGACGCCCTGAATTCCGGGCTGGATGTGAAGGACATCACCTATGTGGACGGCACAGTGTTCAAAACCAAGTCGCCGGACGACAGCCTGCCCACCATTGTGCTTCCGTCCTTTGCGGAAATCAAGGCCGACAAGCGGCGCTATGCCGAGAGCTTCAAAATTCAATACGGCAACTGCGACCCCTTCACCGCCAAGCGGCTGGCAGAGCCTTACGGCAATTTCTTCGTGGTGCAGAATCCGCCCCAAAAGCCCCTGACCACCGAAGAAATGGACGAAGTGTATGATCTTCCTTATTGCCGCACCTATCACCCCAGCTACCAAAAGGCCGGGGGCGTGCCCGCCATCGAGGAGGTCAAATTCAGTCTGGTGTCCAACAGGGGCTGCTTCGGTGCCTGCTCCTTCTGCGCCCTGACCTTCCATCAGGGGCGGATCGTCCAGACCCGGAGTCACGAATCCATTCTCCGGGAAGCGGAACGGATGACGAAGGATCCGAATTTCAAGGGCTATATCCACGACGTGGGCGGCCCCACCGCCAATTTCCGCCACCCGGCCTGCGAAAAGCAGCTGACCAAGGGCGCTTGCGGCGGGCGGCAGTGCCTGTACCCCACCCCCTGCAAAAACCTCAACGCCGACCACTCGGACTACGTCGCCCTGCTGCGAAAGCTGCGAAAGCTCCCCGGGGTGAAAAAGGTCTTTATCCGCAGCGGCATCCGCTTTGACTATCTGCTGGCGGACAAGAAGGATACCTTCCTTCGGGAGCTGGTGCAGTACCACATCTCCGGGCAGCTGAAGGTCGCCCCGGAGCACGTCTCCGACGCGGTGCTCTCCCGGATGGGTAAGCCCAAAAACGCGGTGTATAACCGGTTTGTGGAAAAATACTTTGCTTTGAATAAACAGTACGGCATGGATCAGTACCTGGTTCCCTACCTCATGTCCAGCCACCCCGGCTCTACGCTGAAGGAGGCGGTGGAGCTGGCGGAGTACATCCGGGACATGGGCTACAACCCGGAGCAGGTGCAGGACTTCTACCCCACTCCCTCAACTCTTTCCACCGTCATGTATTACACCGGCCTGGATCCCCGCACCATGGAGCGGGTCTATGTCCCCACCGACCCCCACGAAAAGGCCATGCAGCGGGCGCTGATTCAGTACCGCGACCCGAAAAACTACGCCCTGGTTCGGGAGGCGCTGATTGCCGCCCACCGGGAGGATCTGATCGGCTCGGGGCCGAAATGCCTGATCCGTTCCACGCCACCCCATGCGGCAAGGAAAAAACAGGGACAGCCTGCGGCAAAGCGGAAAACCAGGTAATATTCGGCAAAAAACTGCGGTCTGCAACAAAAAGTTGCGGTATCGTTGGTGGACGCAACGGGGGAAATCTGCTAAGATAATGCGTACTGAACAACGCAAAACGCCTTGAAAGTCAAGGCTTTCAGGCATTTTTTGCGTTGTTCGGGTGCAAGGGTTTTGCGCTAAAAAGTGCAAAGCCCTTGCACCTGCCGAATTGCATGGTACGCCATGCAATTCGGATACACATTGATTTCTGTCTGAATTCCATAAAAACGGTTTCAAAGAGCCGTTTTTATGGAATTACGCACCTGACGGTGCGTGAATAAGCCGCAAAGCGGCTTATTCAGCAGACATTAAGATAAAGCAGAAATGGAGGAATGACAGTGTTACTCACAACGGTTTATGCATTGGTGAATCTGCTTCTGATTCTGATTGTCTGCGGCGGTTTGGTCTACCTGTTCATCCTGCTGGTACGTGCTCTGCGGAAGTATCTCAAATCCGGAGAAATCCGCAAAGAAAACGCCGCCGTTCGCAAGTCACTGGGAGACTCTTTGAAAGAGCACCGTGTACGCTGCCACATGACCCAGGAATTTGTAGCCGAACGGCTTGGGGTCAGCCGTCAGGCGGTGAGCAAGTGGGAAAACGGTGCCTCCGACCCCAGCACATCCAATCTGCTGGCGCTGGCAAAGCTGTACGGCGTATCCGCCGAAGAACTATTGAAGAATGTAGAAGCCTGAGGAATAGAAAGCGCTGCCGCTCCCAATCAACCGGAGCGGCAGCGCTTTTTTACGCGTTTTTTCGTTTATACAGGCACATTTCGTAGGCAACGCCCTTTTCCTCGCCGGACTGGAGGGTTTCCGCAAGATACCAGTCGCCGTCCTCGTCCAGGTTAGGGAAAAAGGTGTCGGACTGGGGGGTAACGTGCACCTTGGTGACGTAGGCGGTGTCGCAGTAGGGAAGCATCTGCCGATAGACACTGCCGCCGCCGATGACAAAGCACCGCTGGGCGGTTTTCGCCAAAGGCAGCGCCTCCGCTGGGCTGCGGCAAATTGTAAAGCCGGGAATTTCCGTTTCCTGCCGGGTCAGCGCCACGTTCACCCGCCCGGGAAGGGGCTGTCTGCCGGGAAAATCGTCAATGGTGCGCCTGCCCGCAATCACCATGGCTCCCCGGGTGGTCGCCCGGAAGAATTTCCGGTCGGCGGACAGGGCAACGGGCTGGGTGCCGTCCCGGCCAATGCCCCAGTCGTCATATACCGCTACAATCAGTTCCATATTCTCTCCTCATACCGGCTTATATCGCCATGGGGATTTCAAAATCGAAGGGATGATATTGATAGTTCTCCATAGTAAAGCTGTCCTTGGTAAAGGCGTAGAAATCCGTGATGCTCTCGTCCATGCGGAACGTGGGCGCGGGATAGCCGTCTTTTTCCAGCATGGCCTTGACGGCGGGAATATGCCGGTCATAAATGTGGCAGTCGGCGATGACGTGCACCAGCTCTCCCGCCTTCAGCCCCGCCACCTGCGCCATCATGTGGGTCAGCACGGCGTACTGCACCACGTTCCAGTTGTTGGCGGTGAGCATATCCTGGGAACGCTGGTTGAGGATGGCGTTGAGGGTATTTCCGGAGACGTTGAAGGTCATGGAATAGGCGCAGGGATAGAGGTTCATCTCGTGAAGATCCTCAAAATTGTAGATATTGGTCAGAATCCGCCGGGAGGCGGGGTTATGCTTCAGATCGTAAATCACCCGGTCAACCTGGTCAAACATCCCTTCCTTGTACTGGTGCTTGATGCCCAGCTGGTAGCCGTAGGCTTTACCGATGGTGCCGTCCTCCCCTGCCCATTCGTCCCAGACGTGGCTGCCCAGGTCGGCGATGCGGTTGGATTTTTTCTGCCAGATCCACAGCAGCTCGTCCACCGCGGTCTTCCAGTAGGTGCGGCGCAGGGTCAGAATGGGGAATTCCTTTTGCAGGTCGTACCGGTTGATAATGCCGAATTTCTTGATGGTATGGGCGGGTGTGCCGTCCTCCCATCTCGGACGGACCTCCCGGTCGGTGTCCCAGACGCCGTCGGAGAGAATTTCACGGCAGTTTTGAATAAAGCGTTCGTCAGCATAGCTCATGGCGGCCACTCCTTATATTTACACTTTTCCAAGTATAGCA
>JAQXPK010000045.1 GCA_029100605.1 Bacillota bacterium
AGTATCAGTGTACCATTTTTCTGCCCCGGGGTCAAGTGGGGCGAAGCAGCAGAAAAACACGGTTTACTTTGAAGGCAAACCGTGTTATCATTTTCCTGACGGATTCAAAGTATCCCCCGTTCAATACACAAAGGAGGCAAAACCATGCTGTTTTTAGAATATCCCCCCTGCTCCACCTGCAAAAAGGCCAAACAGTGGCTACAGGAGCACGACATCACCTTCACCTCCCGGCACATCAAGGAAGAAAACCCCACCTATGAAGAACTGGGGCAATGGCTGCGGGAAAGCGGCCTGCCCGTCAAACGGTTCTTCAACACCAGCGGCCTGCTTTACAAGTCCCTGGGACTGAAGGACAAGCTCCCGGGCATGACCGAGGAGGCGCAGCTGCGCCTGCTGGCCACAGACGGAATGCTGGTCAAACGCCCCATCGTTGTGAAAGACGATGGAACAGTTCTTGTCGGCTTCCGGGAGGCGGAGTGGGAAAAAGCGCTACTATAAACGCAGAAAAGCTGCCGTGAAAAGATCACGGCAGCTTTTGCGTCAAGATTACTCCTCGTCGTCCAAAGAAAACTCCAGCGTCTCGCCGCAGTTGGGGCAGACGATGCTTCCCTTTTCCAGGGTCTCCTCGTCGAAGTCGATCACTTCGCCGCAGGCACACTGTACCTCGTAGACGGTGGTCTCCTCGTCGCCGAAGTCGAAGCCTTCTTCGCCGTCGTCCTCTTCATCATCCTCGTCGTCCCAGTCGAAGTCGTCATCGTCGTAGTCCTCGTAATCGTCCTCGTCCTCTGCCATGATGAAGTCTTCAATGGCGTCCAGATCTTCCTCGATCTCATCCAGCTCATCGGAGATGGCGATGGTGGTCTCCTCGATGTCGGTGACCCGCTTGGTCATGTCTCCCAGCAGATCCACAATGGCGGCGATCATCTTTCCCTCGTCGGACTCGGTGTTGAGCTTCAGACCCTCCATCAGGCCCTTCAGGTAGGCGGATTTTTCGGAAATCGTCATAGTGATGCTCTCCTTTACTCAAAATGGGAAAACAGGGGGACGAGCGTTTCCGTCGTCCCCCGTTTCTTGCCTATGGGTTTACGCCTTGGAGCGGCCCAGATACTCGCCGGTGCGGGTGTCGATCTGGATCTTGTCGCCCTCGTTGATGAACAGGGGCACCTTCACCTCGGCACCGGTCTCCACGGTGGCGGGCTTGGTGACGTTGGTGGCGGTGTTGCCGGCAAAGCCGGGCTCGGTCTTGGTGACCACCAGGTCGGCAAAGTTGGGAACTTCCACGCCGAAAACCTTGCCCTTGTAGCTCATGATGGTGCACACGTCGTTCTCCTTGACGAACTTGAATGAATCGTCCAGCGCGGAAGCGTCGATGGGCTCCAGCTCATAGGTCTCCGGATCCATGAAGTAGTACAGAGAACCGTCGTTGTAGGAGTACTCCATCTTCTTGCGCTCCACAAAGGCGGTGGGGAACTTGGCGGTGGGGTTGAAGCTGGTCTCGGTCACGGCGCCGCTGATGACGTTCTTCATCTTCACACGGACGAAAGCCGCGCCCTTGCCAGGCTTGACGTGCTGGAATTCCACGACCTGCATGACCTTGCCATCCATGTCGAAGGTAACGCCGTTTCTAAATTCACCTGCAGAAATCATTCTATTTGTCCTCCTAAATACCTCCCCAAAGCCGGGGGGCGAATTCAATGCGCAAAACTAGCGCATATAGTATATCGCAGGAATTTCATTTTTTCAAGAGGGAAACTGTATTTTTTACAGAATGATCAGATTCTTGGGGCTTGCCGTAATCACTTCGCAGCCGTCCTGCCCCAGGATGGTCACGTCCTCGATCCGGACGCCAAATCTGCCGGGCAGATAGATGCCGGGCTCGGCGGAACAGACTGCGCGCAGAGGCAGCGGCTCCAGGTTGGAAACGTTGGCATTGGGAGCCTCATGGATCTCCAGACCCAGGCTGTGACCGTAGCCGTGTCCAAAATACGCGCCGTAGCCGGCGGCGGCGATGACCTTCCGGGCGGCGGCGTCCACATCATGACCGGGCACGCCGGCCTTGGTGACGGCGATGGCAGACAGTTGCGCCTTGAGCACGGTGTCGTAGACCTGTTTCATCTCGTCGGTAGCGTAGCCCACGGCGACAGTACGGGTCATATCGGAGCAGTAGCCCATGTAGGAAGCGCCAAAGTCCATAGTGACAAAGTCGCCCTTCTGGATCACCCGTTCCCCGGCGACGCCGTGGGGCAGGCTGGTATTGGGGCCGGAAACCACAATGGGGTCAAAGGCCAGGCCGGTTCCGCCGTTTTTGTACATACAGTAAATCAGCTCCGCCTGCAGCTCCAGCTCGGTCATGCCGGGGTGGATACGGGGCAGCACTTCGGCAAAGGCCTTGTCGGTGATGGCCTGAGCCTTGCGCATCAGCGCCAGTTCCCAGTCCTCCTTGGTGGCTCGGAAGTCATAAATGGGCTTGTTGAAGGGCACCAGCTTGGCGTTCAGGCTCTGCTGATAGTGGAAATACTCCTCCGTGGAAAGATAGCGCTCCTCATATCCCAGGGCTGTGACGGAAAAGTCGGCAATGGCTTCGTTGAGCAGCTGATCGTAGTTGTGCGCCCGGGTCATTTCCAGAACCTCGAAGCCCTTCAGATTTTTCTGGGCGGACTCGATATAACGGCTGTCGGTAAAGTAGCGGCAGCCCCGCTTGGTGACGATGGCGACACCCTCCGCGATGTCGAATTCCGCACCGTAATGGCGGCTGTAGCGGGAGGTCAGCAGCAGGCCGTCCACTTCCCCGTCCAGCAGGGTACGATACTTGTCCAGATTGTTCATTTCTCGATTCTCCTTTTTCTTGCAGCAAAAATAAATGGCAGTTCCAGCACATGACGTGCCTTCAGCCAAAAGGTATGATTGTGGATGGCCTTTACCAGGATGGAGGTAACGCCGGCGCAGTTGGCGCCCAGGGTGTCGGTAAAAATCTGATCCCCCACCAGAGCCGCCTCCCCCGGGGGAATGCCATACCGGGTCAGGCAGGCCTGAATGCCCTTGGAGAAGGGCTTTTTCGCGTGGGTAATGCAGTCCAGGTCGTATTCCCGGCAGAACTGGGGCACCCGGTCGTTGTGGCTGTTGGAGACGACGCACAGGGTGATGTCCGAGGCGTTCATCCTGCCCAGCCAGGCTGCCATCTTTTCTGTGGGAACGTTGGTGGTGTACGGCACGATGGTATTGTCAAAATCCAGCATCAACAGGCGGATATGGCGCGTATGCAGCAGCTCCTCGGTCAGGTCGGTGAGCTGATCCGTCAGGATGTCCGGCAGCGGTGAAAAGGGCATAACGCTCCCCCAGTCATCATAAGGTATGGGGAGATTATACCACGGAAAGGAGGATTTGTCCATGGCAATTCGGCTCTTTCTTGCCATGACGGCGGCGGAAATTCGAGGGAATCCCGCTTTGCCGTCGGAAATTGCCTGGATGGCCTGCCATTTTTCCCCATACTGCACCGGCCTTTCCAATCTGCCAAAGGCGTTGAAGCCCGGTTCTGTGCTGACCCTTGACGATGTGACCCCGATTTTCCACCACGATCCCGGGCAAATCGCCGAACAGCTCCGCGAGCGGGTGGAGGCGCTGGAATGCGCCGGGGTTCTGCTGGACTTTCAGCGTCCCGGGTATCCGGAGGCCGCCGAGCTGGCGGGGATTCTGGCGGAGACGCTCCCCTGCCCGGTGGCTGTGTCAGTGCTCTACGCCCAGGGACTATCCTGCCCGGTCTTTCTGCCTCCCGTGCCCCATCATGTTCCGCCGGAGGCGTATTTCGCGCCCTGGCAGGGGCGGGAAATCTGGCTGGAAGCGGCGCTGGATGCCGAGGAAATCACTCTGACCTCCCAGGGAGCCGCCTTCGCCTCCCTTCCGCCGGGGCAGACGTTTCCGGAGGGCTTTGCGGAGGAACGGCTCCACTGCCATTATACTGTCGCCACGGAATCAGACGCCGCCCGGTTTACCCTCTGGCGGACAGCGGAGGATCTGGACACGCTGCTGGCGGAAGCGGAACGCTATGGCGTGACCACGGCGGTGGGGTTATACCAGGAGCTGTCCAGTGCTGAGTCAACATGGAATCTGTCATCAAAATGACCCATGGCGGCTGCGCCATGGGTCAAAAAAACGTCATTTGCGTGGAGGGAATGTGGAAATCCGCCAGCTCTTCGGTGCCGATCCCGTAGGCCCCCATCTGTTCCAGCAGGGCGGCAGCCTCGCTGCCGTCCCGGAAGCAGACCACGCTGCTCCAGCCGAAACGGAGGTTTTTCACCGTGCCGTCCCAGGTGCCGCCCCGACCCGCCTCCGCCTGGGTGACGAATACGATCTGTCCCAGGGCGTGAATGCACCGGTTGCGGCTCAGCGCCCGCTGGGCCGAAAAGGGAGCGTCAAAGTCCTCCTCGCTGACAAACAGCACATTTCGGCGCACCGGCTGACGGCTCAGTTCATCCGCCACAATGCTGATGACCCGTCCGCCGGCGGCAAGGCAGGCCTCCTGAGCCGTCCGATCCGCGCCCCGGGCGTTCCCGGATACCAGGGTCAATCCCTGCTCCGCCGCGTGGCAGCCCACGGCCTCGGCGAAGCGTCGGTTTTCCTCCCGCAGTTCCCGGCTGCCCACCAGGGCAATGGCCTGGGTATTCAAAATGGAAGCGTCCCCCTTCACCCACAGGCAGCCGGGGCTGTCCAGTCCCAGCCGCTGCCGCAGAAGCAGGGGGTAGCCTTCGCTGACCCGGGTTATGGGAGTGCAGTCCATCCGGCTTGCCCGGGTGCAGTACGCTTCCAGCCGAGCACTCTCCGAGAGCAGGCCACAGATTCTTCCCGTCGTCTCCCGGTCATAGCCCAACTCTACAAAGTCCCGCTGTTGAAGCTCCCGGTTTGGCTCCCCCCGATCCATGTCCCGCACCCGAAGTGCCAGGGTGCGCAGCTGGGCGGCGGTGAGCACCCGCCGGTCAGGGTCGCCAAAGTGGCAGGTCAGCAGCAGGAACCCCGCCTCCCGGGGATTCAACGGAATCTCCTTTTGGGCGTCACCGGCGTTTTGACTTCCTCCGGGGTCAGGTTTCCATCCTTGTCCATCACCATGCTCTTTATGGTGAAATGGCAGTATTTGCAGATTTCGTCCAACTTGGCCTTTTCCGGGAAGTTACTCACCAGGCTCCATGCCACGCCTTTTTTCTTTGCCCGGCCGGTACGCCCAATGCGGTGGACGTAATACTCATTCTCTTCCGGCACGTCATAGTTGATGACGCACTCCACGTCGTCCACATCAATGCCCCGGGAAGCCACGTCGGTGGCAATCAGCACCGGCAGCTTTCCCTCCCGGTAGCGCTGCATGGTCTTTTCCCGCTGGCTCTGGCGGATGTCGCCATGGATGCACTCGCAGTCCAGACCCGCCCGCTGGAATTCGTCGCACAGCCGCTGGCACATATGCTTGGTGTTGCAGAAGATCATCACCCGCTCAAAGCCCTGGCTGCGGATAAAGCGCAGGGTGGTCTCCGCCTTTTCCAGAGGGGTGCAGGTCAGGCTGAACTGGTCGATGTCCGGGCGATCGGCCTGCTCGGGCTCCACGGTGATCTCCACCTCGTCCCGCTGGTACATCCAGGATACCGTCATAACCTCCTGGGAGATCGTGGCGGAGAATAAGCCCAGGTTCCGGCGGTTTTTCACCTTGTCGATGATCCGGGTCACGTCCTTGAAAAAGCCCATGTCCAGCATCCGGTCGGCCTCGTCCAGCACCACGGTCTGAATCTTGTCCAGGCGGATGGTTTTCCGGTTGTAGTGATCCATCAGCCGCCCCGGCGTCGCCACCACGAGCTGGGGCTTGCGCTCCAGCTGTTTGATCTGTCCCCCGATGCCCGCGCCGCCGTACAGCACCGCCACCCGGATGCCCTGAAAATAGGTCAAAAGCCCTCTCAGCTCGTCGCCGATCTGGATGGCAAGCTCCCGGGTGGGGGCGAGGATCAGCCCCTGAACCGCGTCGCTTTCCGGGTCAACGTGCTCGATCATGGGGATGCCGAAGGCAAAGGTCTTGCCGGTGCCGGTAGGGGCTTTGGCGATGACATCCCGCCACTGCAGAAAATAGGGAATGGCCTCCGCCTGGATGGTGGTGGGATAGCCGTAGCCCTTTTCCTCCAGGGCTTTCAGCATGGCCTGGCTGAGGCCGAGGCTTTCAAATGTTGCTTCCATGGTTCTCTTTCCTTTTTCATCATGATTTTCTCATATTGTACCACCTTTTTCCCGTCTTTGCAACTTCTTTTGCCGGCGGATTTCCTGTAGACAGATTTTTCGGCGGAAGGCAGAAAATTCCGGAATCCCCTTTCACGCAAAGGTGGACAAACGGCGATAAATATGGTATATTGTAGGCTATGATAATATGTCCGCGATGTAAGGAGAACAGAAATGGGCAAACTAATCGTCATTGAGGGCACAGACGGCTCCGGCAAATCCACCCAGTTCCGGCTTCTGACCCAGCGGTTGGAGCAGGAAGGCCATGCCTTTCAAAGAATCGTCTTTCCCCAGTATTCCGAGCCAAGCTCCGCGCTGATTCGGATGTACCTGGGCGGAGAATTGGGCACGAAACCGTCGGATGTCAACGCCTATGCCGCCTCTTCGTTCTACGCCGTTGACCGCTACGCCTCCTACAAGAAGGTCTGGGGGCAGTGGTATGAGCAGGGTGGTCTGGTGGTCTGTGACCGCTACACCACCTCCAACGCCGTCCATCAGGCCTCCAAGGAGCCGGAGGACAAGCGGGAGGCTTTTCTCAAATGGCTGTACGAATTTGAGTATGACCATCTCGGTCTGCCCCGCCCCGACCTGGTCGTGTATCTGGACGTTCCCACGGACTTTACGGAGCGGCTGCTGCGGCACCGGGAACAGGATACCCACACCAACGCGGACATCCACGAGCGGGATACCCAGTATCTCGCCGCCTGCCGCCGCTGCGGTCGCGCCGCAGCCGAATACTACGGCTGGACCATGATTTCCTGTGTGGAAAATGGGGAAATGCGGAGTATTTCGGACATTCACGAAGAAATTTACCGCCATGTGCGGAACTGTCTGGAGGATTAAAATATGGTTTATATGCTGCTGGGAACGGGTTTTGAAGAGACGGAAGCCGTCACGCCTGTGGATTTGCTCCGCCGCGCCGGTGTCACCGTCGCCACTGTCGGCATTCATGGTAAGGTCATCACCGGCAGTCACGGCATTCCTGTGACCGCCGACCTGGAACTGGGGCAGATGGATTTGACCCAGCTGGATATGATCGTCCTGCCCGGCGGTCTGAAGGGCGTCGCCTCCATCAAGGCCTGCCCCGAAGCCCTGGAGGCCGTGCGCTTTGCCTGGGAAAACGGCAAGTTCGTCGCTGCCATCTGCGCCGCCCCCACCATTCTCGCCATGCTTGGCATTACCGATGGCAAAAACGCCACCTGCTACCCCGGCTGTGAAGATCAGATGGGCAGCGCCAACATGGTCTGCTCTGCCGCCGTCACCGACGGGAAGCTCATCACCGGCACCTCCGCCGGGTGCGCCGTGCCCTTCGGTCTGGCGCTGATTACCGCCCTGAAGGGGCAGGAAGCCGCCCAGCACGTCGCGGAGCAGATCGTCATCCGCTGAAAAACGGGAGGATTACACAATGGACAACAAGCAATTTCCCGATGGGGAAGAGATCATCCCGGAAGCGTTGACCTTCACCCCCGCCGAGCCGGACGCCCCCATTCCGGAAGAGGAGGCTCCTGATTTTGATTCTTCCGAAGAGGCTGTACCCCCGGATTCCGCTTCTGAGGAGGACATGCCCGTCATCGAAGAGATCCCCCAGACGGAGCCTGCTGCCGAAGAGGAAGCGGCAGAGCCTGCTTCTGAAGAAAATACAGCGGAGCCTGCTCCCGAAGAGGAAGCGGCAGAGCCTGCTTCTGAAGAGAATACAGCGGAGCCTGCTCCCGAAGAAGCCTCCCCTGATGGGCAGGGCATACCCGAAACGCCCCGCTCCGATGCCGAAGAGGTGTCCGTCCAGGAATCCGCCTCTGCTGACAGGGGCAAGTCCTTTATGGAGCGGATTCCCGATGTGGGTGAGGATGCGCCGTCTCACGATGGGCTGACCGAGCCGGAGGTAGGCAGCGAGCTGACCCCCGACAGCCATGCCCTGGATTCCCACGGGATGCTGGAGCACGGACAGGAAGAGCCACCCTTCGACATGAGCATTCTGGACGACCCGGAGCTGCAGGAGGTTCTGGAAGAACAGATGCCGGAGGAGGAGCCTCAGGAGGACAGCCAGGAATACCGGGACAACCCCGCCGAGCCGGAGCCTGCCCCGGAGCAGCCCGCCGCTTCCCGTATGCGCCCCGTCCGGAAGGGCCGCCCCAAGAAAAGGGGGGGCGAAGGCTTGTTTGGCATTCCCCACATTCTGGTCACCATCGTGTGGCTGGCCTTGATCGTGGTCATCGGCGTCACCCTGGGTCGGATGATCTGGGTCTGCGCTTCCGATGTGCTTGCCTTCGGGCGGGAGGACAAGCCTGTCACCATCACCATTTACGAGTCCGATACCATGGAGGACATCACCGAAAAGCTCTATGATGCCGGTCTGATCCGCTACCGGAGCCTGTTCAACTTCTATGCCTCCATCTCCGACGCCAAGGAGGACATCGACCCGGGTATTTACGATCTGAACACCCGCTACGACTACCACGCCCTGGTCAACATGATGTCCGCCAGATCCACCCGGGAGGTTGTGAAGAATCTGCTGATTCCCGAGGGCTACACCTGCCGTCAGATTTTTGCTCTGCTGGAGGAAAACCGGGTCTGCACCGCTCAGGATCTTGCCTCCTACGCCGCCAGCGGCGAACTGAAAGATTACTGGTTCCTGGAAAACGTACAGCGGGGAGACAAATACTGCCTGGAGGGCTTCCTCTTCCCGGATACCTACGATTTCTACAAGAATTCCTCTCCCCGGGAAGTTCTGGAAAAGCTACTGGACAATTTTGACCATCGCTTCTCCGAAGAAATGCGCGCCCAAATCGACAATCTGAACGCCACCGTTACCGACGGCAGCTTCACCGTTCGGGAAGTCACCATTGTCGCCTCCCTCATCGAGAAGGAGACCGCCGCCGCCGGAGAAAGCCCCCGGATCGCCGGCGTGATCTACAACCGTCTGTTCCGTTGGGACTACCCCGCCCTGCTGAACATCGACGCAGCCATCATCTACGCTCAGGACGGCGTCTCCGACCACATCGACACCAGCCTGGACAGCCCCTACAACACCTACCGCAATGTGGGTCTGCCCCCCACGCCCATCGCCAACCCCGGTCTTGCCAGCCTGCAGGCGGCTCTGAATCCCGAAGCCCACGACTATTACTACTACGTGCTGAACCCCGCCACCGGTATGCATCAGTTCTCCACCACCCAGGAGGAGCACGAGCAGTATCGCGCCCAGTTCGCCGCGGAGGCAGCCGCCGCCCGGCAGTCGGAGGAAGAATGAGAAAGCTGGAGCTACTCAGTCCCGCTGGGGACGCAGAGCGGCTGGAAATGGCCGTTCTCTACGGCGCGGACGCGGTATACTTGGCGGGCACCAGCTTCGGTATGCGCTCCTTCGCGGGGAATTTCTCCCCCGAGGAACTGCCCAAGGCGGTGAAATTCGCCCATGACCACGGCGTCAAGTGCCACGTCACCGTGAACACCATGCCGCGAAACGATGAGATCATGCAGCTTCCGGAGTATCTGGAGCAGCTGGACGACGCTGGGGTGGACGCCCTGATCGTGGCGGATCTGGGTGCCTTCACCCTGGCCGGGAAATACGCCCCCCATTGCCAGCGGCATATTTCCACCCAGCAGTCTATCGCCAACTACGCCTGCGCCCAGGCCTGGTTCGACCTGGGGGCGTCCCGGGTGGTGCTGGCTCGGGAATGCAGTCTGGAGGAGATTCGTGTCATCCGGCAGAAGGTGGATCCCAAGCTGGAGATTGAAACCTTCGGTCACGGTGCCATGTGCGTCAGCTACTCCGGGCGGTGCCTGCTGAGCAACTACATGACCGGGCGGGACAGCAACCGGGGCGCGTGTGCTCAACCCTGCCGGTATCAGTATGCCCTGATGGAGGAAAAGCGTCCGGGAGAATACTTTCCGGTATTTGAGGACGAAAAAGGCACTTACATCTTGAATTCCCGGGATATGTGCATGATCGACCACCTGAAAGAGCTGATGGACGCAGGGGTAGACTGCATCAAAATCGAAGGCCGGGCGAAATCCGCTTACTATGCCGCCATCGTCACAGGCGCCTACCGCCACTGCATCGACGACGTTGCCGCCGGTCGGGCAGTTGATCCCGTTTGGCGGGATGAAGTGGAGCACATTTCCCATCGGGTTTACTCCACCGGCTTCTATTTTGGCGAGCCGGGACAGTACACCGAGAATTCCCGCTACATCCGCCAGTGGCAGATTGTCGCAAAGGTGGAATCCTGCGGCGAGGACGGGCGGGCGTTTTGCCGTCTGAACAACAAGTTCCGCGCCGGAGACACCCTGGAGGTCGTTGGTCCCAACCTGCGCCCCTTCCCCATTGTCGCGGAACATATGACGGATTGCGAGGGAAATCCCCTGGACGAGCCGAGAACGCCCCAGATGACCTTTACCCTTCCCCTGCCAAAGCAGGTTCCAGCCCATTCCCTGATCCGAAGAAGCGTAGATCTGTCCGCAAAATAAACGAACGCACCGAGCGGTTTCGCTCGGTGCTTCGTTTTATCATTCAATTGTGATCGTCGATGTACTGCTGAAAGAAGGTCTGGCTCCGGTTCTTTTCGTCAAAGAGGTTGTTGTATTGCACCATGGCGTAACGGTTCAGCCATTGGGCTTCCTCCCCCTGGGCGTCCCCCAGCGGCAGGAAGGTCCGCTCGCTCAGCGAGTAATACCCCAGGGCATTGATCGCCGGGACGGCCTGCTCCATTTCTTTCAGAAAACGGTAGTACGGGGGCAATTCGACCCCCGCAGTCTCCAAAAGGTGAGCAGCCAGATAGTTGAGACTCGTGCAGGGAACCGTCTGTTCCGGTATGTCGTAGTTCGCCCAGATAAAGAAGGGCACCTTGTACTGAAGCATTTTATCGGATAAGGTATCAAAGCTGCCCCCATGGACAGCCCGTAAAAAGTCGCCTTCAATCTGGGGAAGATGGTCTCCAAAGAACAGAACAACCGTATCCTCGGGAAATTCCTTCAGCTTCGTCAGCAAGTACTCAAGGGCTTTGTCACTCTCATGCAAAAGCGTTAAAAACTGCTCCGCCATTGGATATTCCTGATCGTAGCCCTCAAGGTAAATTGTCTGCTCATAATGGCTGCCGGTGTATATATAATCGCCATGGTTCTGCATGGTAATGCCAAACAAAAACAGCGGCTGGTCTGCCGGTTCCTCCAGTCTTTCCAGGGCATAATCGTACATTTCCCGGTCACTGACAAACTCTCGAATCACTTCCTTTCCGACGTAAGCCTCCGTAAACGTTATATCCGTAAAACCAAGGTGAGGATAAACTGCAGGCCGATTCCAGCCACTGGCTACAAACGGA
Organism: Bacillota bacterium; assembly: GCA_029100605.1. GTDB lineage: Bacteria > Bacillota > Clostridia > Oscillospirales > Oscillospiraceae > Faecousia. The sequence continues at coordinate 11,553 of JAQXPK010000045.1, forward strand.
TGGGTGGCAGCACTGCGATAACCCCACGCATCCATCAACCAGGGTAGCCCAAAAATGTCCCCAGAAATATACTGCTGGTATGGGACGGAACCCGCAGGAAGGTTTGCCATGGAGCTACCCGTGAGAAACTCAAACTCAGAGTTGGCTGTTCCCCCGCCGAACACGGATACCAGCGCATAGCCCCGAACTGTATTTTCCTGCAAAGAATCAAAAAAGGGAGTTACAGGCTGATTTGTATAAAGCTCATTGCCCAGGACAGATAAATCCGCAAAGGATTCATTCATGATGACGAGAATATTGGGTTTAGACTCTGTACCAGTGGGCGGTTCCCCGGGCGTGTTCTTCTCGGCAAGTTCCTCAATCGCCCCCAGCGAATACCCCTCCGGCTTTTCAACAAAACAATCACGAAGACCGGTGTAGAAATTTAGGAAGTACCCGTTTTCTGTCGTACCTCCGTTCCGCCAGGTATTGGTGCGAACATCCGGCGTTCCATATATGACCATCAACGCGCAGATACAGGTGGCTGCGGCTGCCGCCGCCCGAAGCCAACATCTTCTCATAAGACCGTCAGAGGGTGGAAGCGCACGCAGGCACAGCATCATCCAGAGCCAGATCAGCCAACTGTACATCATCCGATCCTGAATCCGGTAGGTGTACTGCCCAGCCACATTCAGTGCTGTTCGGATTGTCAAAAAATCCAGTGGCTTCAATTCGCTCCCCCGAAATTGATACAAAAAGGCATTCACTGTTGTTATCAGTAGAAGCAGCGATGAGGCAATTCCAACAGCACACTTGATTTCCCCCGCAGCAACCAGGCAAACGCCATAAACAACTGCCACACAGAGATAATTCATAACAATTCGATAGTGACCGATGGAAAAAAAGCTGGCATCTGAATCCATCGTGCTGGGAAGCATACACGATACAAAAATGCACAGAGCGCCCCACAATGCGTTCAAAAGAAAGCAGGTCAGCGGATGCTTCGGCCGAATCCGCACAAATCCAGCCAATAAAAACATGGCGGCAAATAAAATGCCAATCTTCCAGGAATACCAGATACAGCATACTGTGAGAGCAGCTACCCCAATTCCGACTCCAATTAGGCCACCGCGTCTATCAATCCGAATACAGTGATTCGCGTTAACGACTTGCATAAGAACACCTCCGAAGCAGTTTTTGGCTGTCCCGTTTTGCAGAATGTTTGCCAAATCAGTTTTTCAGACTCTGCAACGGCGCGGGAATCCGCCCGCCCCGGGCGATGAAATCTTCGCTGGACTTATCATGAACGGGCATGACCGGCGCGCTGCCCAGCAGGCCACCCATTTCCACCCGGTCGCCCACGGTTTTGCCAGGAGCGGGGATGATACGCACGGCGGTGGTCTTGGAATTCACCATGCCGATAGCGGCTTCATCCGCGATGATAGCGGAAATCGTGGCGGCGGAAGTGTCCCCCGGGACGGCGATCATGTCCAGTCCCACGGAGCACACACAGGTCATAGCCTCCAGCTTGTCCAGGCACAGCGTGCCGGACTCCGCCGCGGCAATCATACCCTCGTCCTCGGAAACGGGGATAAAGGCGCCGGACAGGCCGCCTACGTGGTTGGACGCCATGACGCCGCCCTTCTTCACCGCGTCGTTCAGCATCGCCAGCGCCGCCGTGGTGCCGTGGGTGCCGGTAACCTCCAGCCCCATCTCCTCCAGAATCCGGGCAACGCTGTCGCCCACGGCAGGGGTGGGAGCAAGGCTCAGATCCACAATGCCGAAGGGCACTCCCAGGCGGCGGGAGGCCTCCCTGCCCACCAGCTGACCCATGCGGGTGATCTGGAAGGCGGTTTTCTTGATGGTCTCCGCCACCACGTCAAAGGGCTGCCCCTTGACGCTCTGCAGTGCGTGATACACGACGCCTGGGCCGGAAACGCCCACGTTCAGTACGCACTCCGGCTCCCCCACGCCATGGAACGCCCCTGCCATGAAGGGGTTGTCCTCCACAGCGTTGGCAAACACCACAACCTTGGCACAGCCCAGGCCGTCGTTGGCGGCGGTGAGCTCGGCGGTTTGTTTCACAATCCGACCCATCTCCGCAACGGCGTCCATGTTGATACCCGCTTTGGTGGAGCCGACGTTGACGCTGGCGCAGACCCGTTCGGTAGCCGCCATGGCCTCGGGAATGGAGCGGATCAGCTTCCAGTCCCCCGCAGTGCAGCCCTTCTGCACCAGGGCGGAAAAACCGCCGATAAAGTTGACGCCGCAGGTTTTTGCCGCCGCGTCCAGGGTCTTGGCGATTTCCACATAAGAATCAGCCTGGCAGGAGCCTGCCACAATGGCGATGGGGGTGACGGAAATCCGCTTGTTCACGATGGGAATTCCAAATTCCTTCTCGATGTCCTCCCCCACCTTCACCAGATCCTTAGCGCAACGGGTAATCTTACTGTAGATCTTGTCGCAGCAGGTCTTTAAGTCCGGGTCACAGCAGTCTAAGAGGCTGATGCCCATGGTAATGGTGCGAATGTCCAAATGCCGCTTGTCGATCATGTCCTGGGTCGCCAGGATGTCTTTCTGATTCAGCATAGTTTCTCCTCAAATCCGGTGCATGGCTTCAAAGATGTCCTCCCGCTGGACGCGGATGGACAGGCCCATATCCTTGCCGATTTCATCCATCCGGGTGACCAGCTCCGCCAGAGGCACATTGCACTGGGAGACCTCCGTCGCCATCATCATGGTGAAATAGCCCTGCATAACGGTCTGGCTGATGTCCAGAACGTTGACGTTAAACTCCGCGAGAGCCGTGCACACACCGGCAATGATACCCACGCGATCCTTGCCAACTACGGTTACGATTGCTTTCATCTCTTTCTCCTTTCGCCCGGGGGAGGCTTGACAGCCAAAGCCCGGACTGTTACAATAAATCTATCCAATACAAAGGGGGACGAAAAAATGAACTGTCTGTTCGATGCCGCCGACCGATACATGAAGAAATGCGACTGGAAGGATTTGGCGCTGCTGAAGTTCTGCCTGTTTGCCATGGGGCTGTTCATCGGGACACAGGTGCCCAAGAGCGAAAAGAAGCCGGTGCGGGCAGTCAGCCTGGCGGTTTTCACAGCGACCTACATTCCCCTGATGGCAAAGTTCTTCTCCGTTCTGGCAGAAAGGCAGCAGCCCGAAGCGTAACGGGTACACGCGGGATTCCTCCCATGAGGAATCCCCTTTTTACACCTGGTAGTCCGCCGCCACCCGGCTGTCCAGCAGGTGAAAGAAATGGGTCTTGGCTTCCTGGTGCAGAGGATGGACAGCATAGTTTTCCAGCGCCTCGCGGCTTTCAAACTCGGAATACAGGGCGTAATCCATACCGTTGAAGGCCTGGCGGATTTCCAAATGGAGCAGGCCGGGGATTTTTCCCACCAGCGGCTCCAGGACAGAAGCAATCAGCTTCACAGCCTCAGTCTGGTCCACCCCCTCCTTCAGGGTGTACAGCACAATGTGTTTGACCATAATACCCTCCTGACAAAAAATACCGGGGCTACGCGTGCGGCCCCGGTATTGCTTTGATAACTTACTCAGCGTCCCCTTCGGGCTGCTCCAGCAGAGCGCGGATGGACAGGGAGATGCGCTTGTTCTCAGCGTCGATGTCGGTGATCTTCACCTTGACCTCCTGACCCTCGGACAGCACATCCTCGGGCTTGCCGATGCGGCGGTCGGCAATCTGGGAGATGTGGATCAGGCCGTCCACACCGGGGATGATCTCGGCAAAAGCACCGAAGGTCATCAGCTTGACAATCTTGGCATCCACCACGTCGCCCACGGAGAACTTGGTCATGAACTGGTTCCAGGGGTTCATCTCGGCAGTCTTGTAGCCCAGAGAAATCTTATGCTTCTCGGGGTCGAAGGAGATGACGTACACGTCGATCTCGTCGCCGACCTTCACCACGTCGGCAGGGGTCTTGATCCGGTTCCAGCTCAGCTCGGAAACGTGCACCATGCCATCCACGCCGCCGATGTCCACAAAGGCACCGTAGGAAGTCAGGGACTTCACAGTTCCGTGGTACTTCTTGCCGACCTCGATCTCAGACCAGATTTTCTCCTGGGCAGCCTTGCGAGCCTCGGCGTTCACGGCGCGGATGGAGCCGATGACCCGGCGGCGGGCGCGGTTGACCTCGGTGATCTTCATCTGCACGGTCTTACCTACCATGCCTGCCATGTCGCCGCCCTTGGCGATGCCGGACTGGGAAGCAGGGATAAAGACGCGGATGCCCTTAACGTTGGCAACCAGACCGCCCTTGTTCTCCTCGGTGATGACGCCTTCCACAGTGGTCTTATCCTCCACCCAGGCAGCCATGTCGTCCCAAACCTTCAGGCCGTCCAGCTTCTTCTTGGACAGCTGCACGGTGCCCTCCTGGTCGTTGACCCGGACGACAAAGACCTCGATCTGGTCGCCAACCTTCAGAATATCCTCGGGCTTGACGGAAGGATCGTTGCTGACTTCATCATAAGGGATGTAACCGGCGTGCTTGGTGCCCAGATCGACCTGGACTTCGGTGTTGCCAATACCGGTAACGGTGCCGATAACCTTATCTCCTGTATTTAAAGTCTTGATGGACTGCTCGAGAAGCTCGGCGAAGTTCTCCTCCTGTACAGTCTCAGCATTCGTGATTTCGCTCATAGTCTTGTTGACCTCCTTTATAATCCACGCCGGGGTTGACGCACCGGCAGTGATTCCAACATCGCTCACACCGTGAAAATCCTCCGGACGCAGCTCGGAAGCGTTGTCAACCAGAAAGACCTTATCGCAGTGTTCCCGGCAAATCATCGCGAGTCGGCCTGTGTTGGAACTTTTGGGGTCTCCCACAACGACCATAGCCTGACAGATTTCACTCAATTCGGCGGCTTCGCTTTGCCTATACTCAGTTGCTCTACATATTGTATCAAATAATTTCAAGTTAGTAAACTGTTTTTTTGCAAATTCACCGCACAATTTCCACAAAGATTCGGTTGAAGTTGTCTGTGAAACCATGCAAATTGCCGAATTCTTAAGGCTTTCCTGGGATTCGGCCCAGTTTTTCAGATCCTCCAGGGTCTCAAAGACCTGACACTGGCTGCACCAGCCGGCAATTCCCTCCACCTCCGGATGGGTGGGCGTGCCGATGATGACGCTCAGCCGTCCTTCCTCCGAAGCGCGGCTGACAATGCCGTGAATCCGCTTGACGAATGGGCAGGTGGCGTCGATGATCTCCACTCCCTGCTGCTTAAGCCGCTCATAAACCGCCCGGCTGACGCCGTGGGAGCGGATGATCACCGTCTGTCCCGGCTGGGCTTCCTCCGGGGTATCGATCACCCTCACCCCCAAAGCGCGGAACTTGTCCACCACGTGGTGGTTGTGGATGATGGGGCCAAGGGTGACTACCTGTTTTCCCGCCGCCGCAGCCTGCTCCACCATCTCCACCGCCCGGCTGACGCCGAAACAGAACCCGGCGCTTTTGGCAACCCGGACGCTCATAGCGTCACCTTTTGGGCGATGATGTCTTTCATCGCCGCGATCACGCCGTCAATATCCAGCTCGGAGGTGTCCAGCTTGACGGAATCCCGGGCCATTTTCAGCGGTGCCACCGCCCGGTGGGTATCCTGATAGTCCCGCTGCTGGATTTCCTTCAGAATCTTGTTATAGTCCGCCTTCTGCCCCTTTGCCAGCAGCTCGTCGGTGCGGCGCTTCGCCCGCACCTCCGGGGAAGCGGTGAGGAAGATCTTCACCGTGGCCTTGGGCAGCACCACCGTGCCGATGTCCCGACCGTCCATAATGACGTTGTGGGTTTCCGCCATTTCCCGCTGCATATCCAGCAGCAGATCCCGGACGATGGCGTGGGCGGACACCAGGCTGGCCTTCTGGGAAATCTCCTGGGTACGGATGTCGTCGGTAACGTCCATGCCGTTCATGATCATGTGCTGCACACCCTCATCGTCGTATTCGATTCTGATGGTCAGCTCGTCGATGTAACGGGTGATGCCGTCAATGTCCTTGGGGCTGATGCCCCACAGGTCAAAGAAATAGGCCACGGTGCGGTAGATCGCGCCGGTGTCTACGTAGTAAAAGCCCAGTTCTTTCGCCAGACGCCGGGCAATGGTGGATTTTCCGGCTCCCGCGGGGCCGTCAATGGCAATGGAAATCGGTTTTCCCATTCTGTATTCCTCTTTCAATGTAAAATCAGGCCAGCACCGCATAATGGGACAAAAGATCCGCCGGAGCCCGCAGCTCCCATTGTGCGGTGTTGCTTTAGTATTCTTTCTCCCGGAGCTTTCCCAAAGCGGCAGTCTCCTTCGCCAGCACCTCGTCCGGGGTCAGTCCGAGGCGCTTTCCCGCTTCCTCGGGGCTTAGGGGTGCCTCGCCCTCCAGGCCGAAGCGCAGGGTAAGCAGCTTGGCGTCGGTTTCCTCCAGCACGGACAGCAGGTCTTCAATTCTCTGGCGCATCTGGAAATAGGCGGTGTCCTCCACGGACTGTTCCTCCGCCTCCTTCTCCTCCTCCGGATCCGGCTGCTTGGTCGCCTGGTCCAGTGTCCGGGCGTTGTCCAGCATTTTTCGCACCACCGCCCCCTCCTCGGGGCTGATGTGCATGGCGTCGGAAATCTCCTCCAGGGTGGGATTCCGACCCAGCTCGGTCAGCAGTCTCTCATCCACCGCCCGGTAATCCTCCAATTCGCCGCGGAGCTTCTGCCCCACGCCGTTGGCGCGAGCTTGCAGCACGATGGCCTTCGCCATGTAAAAGCGGATCCAGTGATCCCGCTGGTCATCATACGATCCGCTGCGGTATTCCCGAACGGCCTGCCAGAGACCCAGGCTCCCCTCCTGGATCAGATCCAGCAGCAGAACGCCGTAGCCCACATGAGTCTTGGCAATGGAAAGCACCCGGTGCAGCCCCAGATTGGTCAGCGCCTCCCAGGCGCTTTCCTCCCCGCTGGCGCACCGCGCCGCAAGCGACTGCTCGTCTCCGGATGCGGGAAGCTGCGCCACCTCTTCCAGGTACAGCCGGAGCGGATCGTTTGGCTCCAGCTCTCCTGGGTCAAGACCCTTTTCCACCAGCTGTACCTCCTGACGCAGGCGGAGGGCTGCTTCCCCATTTCCCATCGCTTTGGGCAGCTCGGAAAGATCCAAAACCAGGCGCTTCTCTTCCAGCTGCCGGAAAGCATCCTCAACCGTCTGCTCGTCCTCCCCTTCCAGCATGGCGAGCATTTGGGCGGCGGAAACCGTGTCACCCGGTTTCTTTGTTCCGAAATAGGCCTCCCAGGGGCTGTCCCCAAAGGAGAAATCCAGCTCATTCATTCAAAAAATCCTCCAATCCGAGGCTCGCGCCCATTTTTTGCAGCTTATCCATGGCCTGGCGCTCCACCTGCCGCACCCGCTCCTTGGAGACGCCCAGCTTTCTGCCGATCTCCTCCAGAGAGTAGCAGTTGCCGTCCTCCATACCGAAGTGCAGCCTGAGAATCTGCTGCTGCCGCTCATTCAGGGTGCTCAGCAGCTTTTCCATGGTGTTGTCCAGCTCCTGACGCACCAGCTCCTCGTAGGGCTGGGGAGCCTGGGCATCCGCCAGGAGGGTCTGAAGAGCGCTGTCGTCGTCCTCTCCGGTGGGCACGTCCAGGGAGCACACGTCCGGGGTCAGCTGGGTCAGTTCCTGCACCTTGTCCTCCGGCATACCGCACTCTCGGGCGATGTCCGCGTCGGTGGGTTCCTCCCCTGTCCGTTGGCGCAGAACGGTACGCGCCGCCTCGATCTTCCGCATCCGCTCGGCGGTGTGCAGAGGCACCCGAATGGTGCTGCCGTGGTTCATCAGGCACCGGGTCACACCCTGCCGGATCCACTTGGTGGCGTAGGTGGAAAAGCGGAGATCCCGGGTATAGTCAAACTTCCGCGCCGCCGCCAAAAGGCCGATGCTGCCCTCCTGAATCAGATCCATCAGGGCAACGCCCCGCCCGGCGTATTCCTTGGCGATGGACACAACCAGGCGGAGATTGGAGTTGACCATCTGACGGATGGCATCCTCGTCGCCCTGGGCGCAGCGCTGGGCAAGAGCACGTTCCTCCTCCGGCGTCAGGCGGGGATACCGGCGGATCTCGTTTAAGAACTGGCGCACATCGTCTTCCCCGGCGCTCACAGGGGCGTTTTCCAAAAGCTCTGTCATGCTTTCATTCCTTTTCTCTCCTTCAGGCGATCCCGCACAGCCAGCAGGTCGTCCTCCGTGGTCACCTTGGATGCCTGATACTCACTTTGGATGGTGCGGATGCAGTCCTGCATGGCCTGTTCGTTCACCGGCCCCGTCTGTCGCTGCAAGATTCCCGCAATGTGGGACATTTCCTCCGGCGTCAAATCGGCAAGAGCGCCAACGGACACCTCCAACCCCTGCTCGTGGCGCTGCTTCAACTGGGAATACACCCTGCCCAGCAGCTGGGAGGAAAACATCTCCGGCGTCAGACTTCCGGTGTGATCCAGCAGAGCGCTCTCCCGCAAAACCAGCGACAGCAGCATTTCCTCCGCCATGGCGGATTTGATGTTGGTATAGCGGATGGCGCGGCTTTTAGGCTGAAGGTTCCGAGCCGGCGCCAGGTCAATTTTTTCCTGCTTTTTCTTCTCCTGATAAGCCCGGCGCTTTCGCGCCCGCTCGATCTCCAGGTGCATGGCGTCGGCGCTGATCTTCGCCGTCTCCGCCACCCGTCCGCCGTAGACATCCCGCTGCACGGCGCTGGGCAATGAGCCGATCAGGTCGGCGGATTCCTGGAGGTATTTGACCTTCTGGTCGTCGTCCCGCAGGTCGTATTTCCGCAAGATAGCTGCCAGCTGGTATTCTACCCGGCTGGCGGATTCCTCCAGCAGGAGCTTAAACCGGTCGGCACCGTATTTTTTGAGAAATTCGTCGGGATCCTTGGCGTCCCGCATCTTAAGCACCTTGACCTGTAGGCCGGCCCGCTCCAAAATGGGGATGGCCCGCTGGGTGGCGTTCTGTCCGGCGGCGTCGCCGTCGTAGATCAGCACAACCTGGTCGGTGTACCGGGACAGCAGCGCCGCGCCGTCCTCCGTCAGGGCAGTGCCCAGAGAGGCCACGGCGCAGTCAAAGCCATACTGATGCAGGGCGATGGCGTCCATATACCCCTCCACCAGGATCAGGTATCCCAGCTTGCTTTTCTTGGCAAAATTCAGGGCAAACAGGTTTTTTCGCTTGTTGAAAATCAGGGTCTCCGGGGAATTTAAGTACTTGGCCGCCTCCTTGTCCCTGTCGTTCATGATCCGCCCGCCGAAGCCGATGACGTTGCCCCGGACATCGATGATGGGGAACATCAGACGGTCGCGGAACCGGTCGAAGAGGTTGCCGTTCTTCCGGGACACCGTCACCAGGCCGGAATCCCGCAATTCCTGATCGGTGTAGCCCTTTTTCCGCAGGACATCCACCAGGTCGCTCCAGCTGTCCGGGGCGTAGCCGATGCCGAATTTGGTCAGAGTCGTCTGGGTCATGCCCCGCCCCCGGGCATATTCCAGAGCGGACGCGCCCACGGGGGCGTAAAGCTGACTGTGGAAGAACCGAGCCGCTTCCCTGTGCAGCGCCCAGAGCCGCTCCTGCTGGCGATACCGGGACTGGTACTGCTCGTCCTCGGGCACCTCCAGCCCCGCCCGCTTCGCCAAAGCCCGAACGGCGTCGCCGTAGCTCAAGCCCTCGATCTCCATCTCAAAATTGATGACGCCCCCGCCCTTATGGCAGCCGAAGCAATAGAACATTCCCTTGTCCGGGGTCACGGAAAAGGAAGCGGTTTTTTCGCCGTGGAAGGGGCACAGGCCGAACAGATTGGAGCCGGAGCGTTTCAGGGTCACGTACTGACCCACCACATCCTCGATTGGGTTGCGGGCGATGACTTCATCGATAAATGCCGGGGGAAAGGCCATGGTGTTCCCCTCCTTTCATGATTTATACTAAAACCTGATTGAAAGCTTTAATTGATTTTCGTGGATGAATTGTGGCAGAAAAGGCAGATGACGGTTTTGGGCTGACGCCCAGCAAGGAAGATAACGCATTCTGACGCAATTCAGGCTGAAAAGATTTAAAGATTTTAATAAGGTTTTAGTATTATGGGGCTACCTGTCGCTCAGTCTGGGCGCATTGTCATCGGCCTGTTCCGGCTGTCTCGCGGCGTAGAAGGCAGCGACCCACTCTGCCAGCATCATCACGGGAACGCCCACGTTGGGAAGCACCGTGACCTCCCGTCCCTGCACCAGAATGGGCGCCACAGCGGCGATAGATGCCGCTAGAGCCAGCCACTTGACACCGGTCAGCCACCAGCCCTTCCTGGAAACCGCCGCGCCGATCGCGAGAACCCCGGTGACGATGCACAGCGTTCCCGCCAAAGGCGGGAGCATCTGAAGCAGCTCGTCCGGGATCAGCTCGAAATAGGAATAATACGCCGTCGTTCCTGTTGCTTTGTCCACAACGGTCACACTGTTCACCGTCGTGGCCAGTGCCACCGCCAGAATGGGCAGCAGCACCAATACGATCTTAAATACCGTCTTTTTCTTCATACCGCATACTCCTCACTTCATCCGTGAACCTGCCAGCCCATAGGGATGAAGATTTCCCGAAATTTCTCTACTGCATAATTATCCGTCATACCCGCGATGTAATCGCACACCGTGCGCTCCATGCCGTCGAAGCTCAGCTGGGGCTGAAAATCCTCCGGCAGAGCCTCCGGATGAGCAATATAATATTCAAACAGCCGCTGAAGCATATCCTTGGCTTTGCTTTCTTCCCCCTTGGCTACCGGATTTCGGTAGACGTGGGTGAACATGAACGCCCGTAAATCCCGCAGCGCCTTGTCCACGCCGGGAGACAGGCAGATTGCCCCCGCCTCCCGGGAGGTGCGGATGGCGTCGCAGACCAGGGTGTTAATCCGATCCCGGTGATTGTGTCCCAGAATGTCGGTGATGGCGCTGGGGATGTCGTCGTCGGTGAGAATGCCTGCCCGGATAGCGTCGTCAATATCGTGGTTGACATAGGCGATCTGATCGGAGCGACGCACCACCTGCCCTTCCAGGGTCTCCGGCCAGGTCTCCCCGGTGTGACCCAGGATGCCCATGCGCACCTCATAGGTCAGGTTCAGTCCCTGCCCGTCCTTTTCCAGAATGTCCACCACCCGCAGGCTCTGCTCGTTGTGGCGGAAGGGCTTTCCCAGGCACTTGCTCAGAGCGTCCTCTCCGGCGTGACCGAAGGGGGTGTGCCCCAGGTCATGCCCCATGGCAATGGCCTCCGCCAAATCCTCGTTCAAGCCCAGCGCCCGAGTGATGGTGCCGGCGATGCGGCTGACCTCCAGGGTGTGGGTCATCCGGGTGCGGTAGTGGTCGCCCTCGGGCTGCAAAAACACCTGGGTTTTGTGCATCAGGCGGCGGAAGGCCTTGGAGTGGACAATACGGTCAATGTCCCGCTGATAGCAGGTGCGCACGTCCTCCTCCCGGGGCGGCTCCGGTCGGGGGCGGCCCCGGCTTTGGTCGGCAAAGGCCGCCAGCGGGTTCAGGCGCTTGTGCTCCTGCTGCTCCAATTCTTCCCGTACCGTCATGGCAATCCCTCCGTTTATTGAATTTGATTGCTCCTATGCATTTTACGATGGTTGCTGTGGCGCGGCAGCGCCACAGCATTGATCCAACTATTTTAAGTAATGTGCATATCGGCTTAACTCAGCAAACCGGCAAAATGCAGTTTATCTGGCACCCGTTTCGTAGGGCTTATGTCATGACCCCGCCGACGACGTTGGATTCTACGCAATGTAAATTTGGGTGAATACCGGCAATTCCGGAGAAATCCGGGCAAAAGCAGCTCGATACCTGGGCGGCGGGGTCAAGACCCCCCCCGACGGTGGGCTTACGCCCAATTCCTATTTGTTGGACAGCTGAGTAAAACCGATAAGCACTAATTGCAATTTGGCGTACTGGTGTGGCAGCACCCTTGGCTCTCCCTTTGGGAGAGCTGTCACCGCAGGTGACTGAGAGGGTATCTCGGTACAGCGCACCCTCTCCGTCAAAAATCGAAGATTTTTGCCACCTCTCCCACAGGGAGAGGCAAGGCGGTTGCGTCGCATGCAATTTGTCGGGCAGCTGAGTAAAACCGATAAGCACAATGAATTATTGTACCGGCAGCAGGCTTTTTCCTGCGTCCAGGGGGCAGAAACCCCGGTCTCCCAGCCCTTTTCCCCCAAATTTTCCGCCGTTCACATTCTGTTCAGAGCAATATTCACAAATTGTACATATCTAGATTATACATTATTCACAAATGCCTTGTACGATACACCCAGTTCCAAAGGGAACACAACATTGAGAAAGGTGGTTACGCTTCCATGATGAATTCTCTTAGATCCTTCACCCGGATCCTGGCTCACGGCTGCGACATCCTGAACAGTGTCGATATCCGGAACGTACAGAAGATCAACTTCTGATCGACTTTGAACCGTGAGCAGCGTCGTCCCGGTGTGGGCCGGCGCAATTTTTATGGCCTCTAAAGCTCCATTCTGCGGCGAAGCCTCTGCTCCACCGCGGAACGCGGACTTTAGAGGTTTCCTTATTTCCGGCAAAAGTCTTTGACATTTCCGAAATCCGTGGTACGATAATCAAAAAGATCAGGAGTCTGCCTATGAAAATTTCGTACACCATCTTTGATCTGCTGTTCTACCTGCTGCTCTATTCCTTTCTGGCCTGGTGCATCCAGGTCGGCTGCGGCGCCATTAAGAATCGGCACTTCGTCAATCAGGGCTTTTTGAATCTGCCCTTGAATATGCCCTGCGGCATTGCCTCTGCCCTTCTTCTGCCGGTGCTGGACACCCTGACCCACAGAACCGTCCTTCAGTATCTCATGACCCTGATCGTCTACATTCTGGTCAGGAGCCTGACGGATCAGTTTGTCCGGGGCGTCAGCCGGAAGGCTGTCACCCCCGCGCCCAAGGGAAAGCAGGGCTTTGTCACCGCCATGCTGGTGGCGGCGGCGATTCTGCTGACGTACCTGGTGGTGCACCCCGTGGTGATGGGGCTGGTGTACCTGATGCCCGTATGGCTGGAGCGAACCCTGGTGATCGCAATAGGGGTTCTGGTAGCTGCGGACTTTGTGGGGGTGCTCCGCGCCCTGCGTACCAATGCCTCCACCCCCATGGGCGAGGCTCGGAAGCAGACCACCCAGCGTCTGGCAAACCGGATCACCGGTGCCATCTGGCGTCGCCTGCAAAAGGCCTACCCCGGCATCGAGGCTGCCGAGGTTCCCGGGCCGGAGCGGTATGTGTTTGCCAAGGGCATCTGCTTTGATAAGCTGGTATGGGTGTTCCTGGTATCCTCCTTCCTGGGCGCGCTGATTGAAATGGTTTTCTGCCGCATTACGGCGGGGCGGTGGATGAGCCGTTCTAGCGTGCTCTACGGCACGTTCAGCTTTGTATGGGGCTTCGGCGCGGTGGTACTCACCGTCACCCTCCAGCGCCTGGCGGACAAGCCCGACCGGCGGATCTTTCTGGCGGGCTTTGTCATCGGCGGCACCTACGAGTATCTTTGCAGTGTGTTCACGGAGCTGGTCTTTGGCACCGTGTTCTGGGACTACAGCAAAATGCCCCTGAACATCGGGGGACGAACCAACGTGCTGTACTGCATCTTTTGGGGCCTGCTGGCGGTAGTCTGGATCAAGGTTCTCTACCCGCCCATGGACAAGGGCATCGAAAAGCTTCCGCCCCTGCTGGGCAAGGTGTTAACCTGGGTCGTCGTATTCTTCCTGGTGTTTGACGGGGTACTGACCGCCGCAGCGATGATCCGCTACACCGACCGGCAGGAAAATCCCGCGCCCAAAAACGTTGTGGACAACTTCCTGGACGCCACCTACGACGATCCGTGGATGGAAAATCGCTGGCCGAACATGGTTGTCACGGAGGAAAATGGGTGAAATTGACGCTTTTCGTCAATTTTCACAAAACCGTCCACGTGCCACGTACACATTTCCGTCGTGCAACTTCACAGGAACTTAATATTTCCTCCCTTTAATCGTTAATATTTTATCGGTATAATAAGGCCATACAAAACAACAACAGCCCCGCCGCAAGGCTCATGGGGCGATACATAAATTTGCTACATTCTTCATCTTTTTCATTTTTCCTCTCCTCTTTTCTTGTTGCAAAATCCGCGGCTTTCAGCCGCGGATTTTGCATTCCAGGGACACAAAAACAGGAAGCGGCTGAAAGCCGCTTCCTGTTTATTTTTTCTCTTCCTTCGGCGGCTGAATCCGCTCCGTAATGCGCTGTTGGGCGTAGACCATGGCTTCCTTGGCTTGCTTGGTCACCCGATCCAGATAGTTGTCGTCCCAGGCCTCCACCGCCTTGTCGATGCGCATCACCCGGCGGTAGCCGTCGGCACTTTCCCCCTCAGTCACCGTGTAGATGGGGGTATAGCTGTAGCCCGTCACCTTGGTAACGCCGGTGGAGGAATCCTTGGTGATCTCCACATCCAGGATGATGGAGTAATTGGTGCCGCCCCGGGAGGCGTCTCCGAAGAAATCTCCCAGAGAGTAGGCCTCCAGCGTGCCAGCCGCCTCATCGAAAATGATGGACTGGACGGTATGGGGATGGGTGCCCAGGATCACGTCCACCCCCTGCTTTTTCATCAGGCTGACGATGCTCTTCTGGGTATCGCTGATCTCGTCGTTATACTCGCTTCCCCAGTGGAGCAGGGCAATGGTGACATCCGGTTTTTCCGCCTGGACATTTTTCAGAATCTGGGTGATGCCCTCTCTGTCCACCTTGTCGTACAGGTCGGCATAGTCCTCGTAAAGCAGATTCACCAGGTTCTCGTTTCCGGCGGGCATTCCCCGACCGCCCAGTCCCTTGGTGAAGGCCACGAAGGCCACCTTGATGCCCTGAACCTCGGTGATGGTGTAGCCCTTGGACTGCTGGAACTCGGCATCCGTGGCAAAGGCGCCCACCGGTTCCATTCCCGCCGCCCGGATGCTCTGCAATGTGGAGGTCAGGCCGATGAGGCCGTTGTTGATGGTGCAGGAATTTGCCATCTGGATCAAGTCCACACCGGCATTGCGCAGACCCACCAGCAGCTCTCTGGGCGCGGAGGTAGTGGCGCTTCCGTAGGGTTCGCCGCAGATGTTTCCCTCCAGGTTCAGCACCGTCAGGTCGGCGTCGGACAGCACACCGGATACATCCAGGAATGCCCGGCTGTAATCGTAGCCGCCCACCGCCACGCCGGCGTTGATGACGCTGTCGGTGACGTTTAAGTCCCCCGCCGCTTTAATGTGGATGGTGGTTTTGGTACTTTTCTCTGCCCGGGTGGTGGGCTGGGTGGCCTCCGTCGGCTTCTCCGTGGGACGGGTTTCCATCGCCGCCGTCTCCACGGAATCCCCGAAGCGGTTGGTCAGAAACACAATACCCGCCGTACACAGCGCCAGCACCACCGCCGCCAGAATCAGCGTGATCTTCAGCCGTTTGGCCTCGGCCTGCTGCTTTTTGCGCTGAGCCTCCCGCTTTTCACGGCGTCTATTCATTTCATCGTCGTGCAGCGGCATGGCGGCTACCTCCCAAAGTCTGAATTCGTTATCTCATTATACCGCATTTACCGGCATAAAACAAGGGGGGATCATGTAAAGGTTATTTGAACGTGAAAAACGCCCGGGTCTGCTCCGCGTTCCGGTGAATCTCCGCCTTCAGCGCCTCCAGGTCGGCGAATTTCCGCTCCGGGCGCAAAAAGCGGTAGAATTCCAGGGTGATCTCCGCGCCGTACAGGTCGCCTGTGTAGTCCAGGATCCACGGCTCCACCGTCACGTCCCGCCCGTTCACCGTGGGACGGGTGCCCACGTTGGTCACCGCCGGGTACGACTGCCCGTTCACCACCGCCCGGCAGATATACACGCCGAATTTCGGCTCCGCCAGCCCCTCCGGCAGGCGAAGGTTGGCGGTGGGAATTCCCAGCCGCCGCCCCAGCTGATGCCCGTGAACCACCTGCCCGGTGAGGATGTGGGGGTGCCCCAAAAACCGCACCGCCGTAGCCATATCACCGCATTCAATCTGGCTTCGGATGTAGGTGCTGGACACCCGAACGCCGTCCATGGTCTGGTCGGGCACCACCGCCCAGGGCAGGCTCCGAGCCTGGCAGAAATCCGCCAGGGTCTGGGCACTGCCCTCCCCCCGGTAGCCGAAACGGAAATCCTCGCCGCAGACGAATCCGGCGGCGGACAGTTCCTCCAGAAGCAGATTCAAAAAATCCGACCAGGGCATGGTGTGCATCTTCTCGTCAAAGGGCAGCGTCACCACGCTGTCCATGGAAAAACGCTCCCGGAGGAGCTTCTCCCGGTCGGCGGGGGTATTGATCAGCCGGGGAGTATGCCCCAGCACCAGCGTATCCGGGTGGGAGGCGAAAGTCACCACCCCGGCGTCGCAGCCGGCCTCCGCCGCGATCCGGCGGCACTGCGCCAGCAGCGCGGCATGACCGATGTGCACCCCGTCAAAAAAGCCCAGGGCGTAAATTGTCTTGTTCATTAGATCACCCAATGGTAATACAAAATGTGCTTATGGGGATAACGCAGCAAACCAGCAAATTGGAATTTGTGTACCTAACGTGATCGGCCTACGGCCGACGCAATGCTGCGCATTGCGGGGGACGGATTGCCACGCCAGTGTGCGCACTGGCTCGCAATGACATACCACTGTAATGTTCCACTGCGTAAGGATAGAGGGAAAACAGAAAACGATGTCATTGCGAACCAGCCCTCAGGCTGGTGTGGCAATCCGTTTTCCCCGGCATTCGCAGAATGCCATCGTTCCGAAGGAACGATAAATTGCAATTTGGCACACCAAAGCCTTCCCCTTCGGGGAAGGTGGCTCG
>JAQXPK010000046.1 GCA_029100605.1 Bacillota bacterium
GAAAAACTGGCCGCAGCCTAAAGGCTTTGGCAAAGGTTGCAAGCCGAACGCATCTTACGATACGTCCGTCTTGCAACCTGTCATATACCACATCGTAAATTTCCTTCTTGTTGATGGGTCACATCTATTTACATCACAGAATCATCGAACGAAATTTTACTTTGTTTGCTTGATGAAAACCAAGACCCCGAGGCGCCTGAAAACCGACAATATGCCAGACAGCGGAAAAAATTTGCGGGGATTTTCCGCTTTTGGCGGCGAAGATGGTTGTTTTTCCGGAGATGATATGGTATAATGCAGAACTACTGGGTTTTTCACGCCTAGAGGGAGGATTTCTATGGCTGCACCGCAGAATTTCCGCTCCGCGTTCAACGGCTTTAACCGGGAGGACGTGGTGCATTATCTGGAATATATCAACGCGAAGCATCAGGAGCAGATCAACGACCTGACCGCCGAGACGGAGCAGCTGCGCCAACAGCTGGAAGCGCTTTCACCTGCCCCGGACACCGATCTGCAGGCGCAGCTGGAGGCGGTGACCCGGGAACGGGACGCCCTGCGCGCCCAGCTGGAACAGCTTCAGGCTGCCGCGCCGGAGCAGAAGCCGGAGCAAGCCCCTGCCGGGGCGCTGGACGCCTACCGCTGTGCCGAACGGATCGAGCGCAGCGCCCGGGAGCGGGCGGAGCTGGTCTACCATCAGGCCAGCGCCGTGCTGAGCGAAGCCATTGCCAAGGTGGACGGCGCCACCGCCGAGATCACCGTCAAGGCGGACGAGGCCATGTCCCAGCTGACCCAGCTGCAAATGGCAGTCAGTGCCAGCAAGCAGGCGCTGCAGGACGCGTCGTCCCTGATGAACACCATTCGTCCCAATTTCTAAGTCTGCACCGCACAATGGGAGCCGCGGGCTTCGGCGGGTCTTTTGACCTGTTGTGCGGCGTTGACCTGACTTTTTCGGAGCGCATACCTGGGGTATGCGCTCTCTTTCCGCTAAGGAGGACAGTTATGCTGATTTACCGACCCGACTACTATGACCGCTTCCGCTGCGCCGCGAACCGCTGCCCGGACAGCTGCTGCAGGCTGTGGGAGGTTTCGGTGGACGATGCCTCCGCGGAGGCTTACCGGGCGCTGCCCGGCGCACTGGGCGATCGACTCCGGGAGGTTCTGCGCACCCACGGCGGGGAGACGGTCATGACCCTGGTGGACGGACGCTGCCCCATGTGGCGGCAGGACGGTCTGTGCCGGATCCAGGCGGAGTTGGGGGAAAGCGCGCTGTGCGACACCTGTCGGAACTTTCCCCGCCTGACCCACGATTACGGCGACTTCGTGGAGCTGGGACTGGAACTGAGCTGCCCCGAGGCGGCAAGGTGGATCCTCGATGCCCCCAATGATGCGCTGCTTGTCCAGGAGTGTCCGGGCGGCGGGGAAGGGGCATATGACCTGGATGCCATGGCGGCTCTGCGAGCCTCCCGGGAAGTCATGCTGAAGCTGGTATCGGAGGAATCCCTTCCCGTGGGGGAGGCGCTGGCGCTGGGGCTGCTTTACGGCTGTCAGGCGCAGTCGGAGCTGGACGGTGGGGACGCCGGGGCGTTCGACATTCCGTCGGCGCTGGCGGAGGCACGGGCACTGGCAAAGCCGGGAGATCCCGCCGACGTTTTGGACTTTTTCCTGGGACTGGAGCTGCTGACTCCGCAATGGGAAGCCAGTCTGCGCAGCCCGAAGCCGGGACGCTGGACGCAGCGCCACCGGGCGCTGGCTCGGTATCTGATCCGGCGCTACTGGCTGCAGGCCGTTTCCGACTATGACCTGTACAGCCGGGTGAAGTTCATCGTGATCGCCTGCCTGCTCGTCAAGCACCTGGGCGGCGACATTTTCACTACGGCGCAGCTGTTCTCCAAGGAAATCGAAAACGACCCGGACAACGTGGAAGCCATACTGGACGCCGCCTATTCGCATCCGGCCTTCACCGACGACAAGCTGCTGGGGATGCTTTTGGACGTGTGACGGCGCACCCGACCCTTTACGCAGATTTTACATTTACCCGGTAATGGATTTGACCTTTTCCTGATAAAATTGTAAAAAACGCGGGAAAGGTTGAATTCTATGGACATTTTCGACATTCTCACCCTGGTGGGCGGGCTGTGCCTGTTCCTGTTCGGCATGAACATCATGGGCGACGCGCTGGAACGGCGGGCGGGCGCGTCCCTGCGCACGCTTCTGAGCAGGCTCACCACCAACCGCATTGCGGGCTTCCTCACGGGTCTGGCCGTCACCGCGGTCATTCAGTCCTCCTCCGCTACCACCGTTATGGTGGTGGGCTTCGTAAACTCCGGCTTGCTGACCCTGGGTCAGGCCATCAACGTCATCATGGGTGCCAACGTGGGCACCACCGTTACCGCCTGGATTCTGAGCCTCAGCGGCATTGAGAGCAGCAACGTGTTCGTCCGTCTGCTCAAGCCCAGTTCCTTCACCCCCATTCTGGCGCTGGTGGGCATCGTGTACTATATGTTCCTCAAGGACAGCAGGAAAAAGGACACCGGCCTGATCCTGCTGGGTTTCGCCACGCTGATGTTCGGCATGGAGACCATGTCCGGCGCGGTGAGCGGCCTGAAGAGCGTTCCGGAATTCCAGCAGCTGTTCCTGCTGTTCACCAACCCCGTGCTGGGCGTTATCGCCGGCGCGGTGCTCACGGCGATCATCCAGTCCTCCTCGGCCTCCGTGGGCATCCTGCAGGCGCTGTCCTCCACCGGCTCCGTGACCTACGCCGCCGCCATTCCCATCATCATGGGCCAGAACATTGGCACCTGCGTCACCGCCATGCTGTCCTCCGTGGGCACCACCAAAAACGCCAAACGGGCCGCCATTGTCCATCTGATGTTCAATGTGATCGGCACCGTGGTGTGCCTGATCCTGTTTATGCTGGTCAGCAGCCTGTTTGCTCCCGCCATTCTGGGGGAAAGCGCCACCCATCTGGGAATCGCCGTGTGCCATACCGTGTTTAACGTCATCTGCACCGCGCTGATGCTGCCCTCCGGCAATCTGCTGGAAAAGCTGGTGTGCAAAATCGTCCCCGACGCCAAGGAGCCGGAAGCCGTCAGCGAGCTGGACGAGCGTCTGCTCACCACCCCCTCCATCGCCCTGGAGCGCTGCCGGGTTCTCACGGGGGAAATGGCGGAGGTTGCCGCCGAGACGCTGCGCAGCGGCGCGGCTTCCCTGCTGGGCTACACCCCGGAGCTTGCCCGAGCCGTCCGGGAGGGGGAAAGCAAAACCGACCATTACGAGGACATTTTGGGCACCTATCTGGTGAAGCTCAGCTCCCTGAAAATCAGCGAAAGCGACAGCAGCGAGGCGGCAATGCTCCTGAAGGCTCTCAACGACTTCGAGCGCATCGGCGACCACGCCCTGAATCTGGTGGAATCCGCCGAGGAGCTGAAAAACAAGAACCTGACCCTCTCCGACGCGGCGAAGCACGAGCTGTCCGTTCTGGTGCAGGCTGTGGAGGAAATCGTGGAGATGTCCTTCCGGGCGTTCCGGGACAACGACCTGGAGACCGCCTGGCGGGTGGAGCCCCTGGAGCAGGTGATTGACGATCTGAAGGAAAAGCTGCGGATTCACCACATTCTGCGGCTGCAGCAGGGCAGCTGCAGCATCGAGTCCGGCTTTGTCTGGTCGGATCTGCTCACCGCCCTGGAGCGTGTCAGCGACCACTGCTCCAACATTGCCGGCTGCGTCATCGACCTGCACCGCCACGACCTGAACACCCATGAAGCGCTCCGCTCCGCCAGAATGGAAAACGAGAACTTTGGCGATGAATACAGAGCCTACGCCGTGAAATACGGTCTGCGGTAAGTGATCCATACAGAAATTGCCCGGAGGCAGAGCCTCCGGGCAATGATTTTCGCTTTTAATGCATATCGGCTTACCGCGGCAAACCAGCAAATTGGAATCTATCGTTCCTTCGGAACGATGGCATTCTGCGAATGCCGGGGAAAACGGATTGCCACACCAGCCTGAGGGCTGGTTCGCAATGACATCGTTTCCTGTTTTCCCTCTATCCTTACGCAGTGGAACATTACAGTGGTATGTCATTGCGAGCCAGGGTGTATTTTGTAAAGGAAGGTTTTACCCCTTCGCAAAATACACATGACTGCGGCTCATTTGTGGTGAATTGAATTGCAGTTTTGTGGGAAAGGAGTTTTTTCATAAGCTGCAATCATCATCCACGAAAGGAGTCTGCAATGAAATCTGCATTTGAAGCTATGGGTG
>JAQXPK010000047.1 GCA_029100605.1 Bacillota bacterium
GGGTTGAATACCGACAATTCCGGGGAAATCCCGGCAAAAACAACTCGATACCTGGGCGGCGGGGTCATGACCCCGCCCTACGAAGGGTTTACGCCAAACTGCAATTTGTCGGGCAGCTGAGGAAAACCGATCAGCACAAAATGCAAAATGCTTCTTTTTTGCATTTCCCATTACACTGACGGAATTTGAGGATTTGTTATGGAAAAGATGTGGGCCGGGCGGACTGCCGGCGTGACGGATCGGATCGCGGATGATTTCAATTCCTCCATCCGTTTTGACTGCAAGCTGTACAAAGAGGATATAACCGGCTCCATGGCTCACGCCGCCATGCTGAGAGCCAAGGGCATTCTTTCCCAAAAGGAAGCGGAGCAGCTGATTGACGGGCTTCAGGGGCTTCTGGAGGATCTGGAATCCGGCACGCTGGAATTCGACTTTGGCTGCGAGGATATCCATATGTTCGTGGAGCAGGTGCTCACCCAACGGCTGGGGGATGTGGGCAGGAAGCTTCACACCGCCCGGAGCCGGAACGACCAGGTGGCGCTGGATCTGCGGATGTACTTAAGAAGTCAGATCGAGGAGATTTCCGCTCTGGTGAAAGACGTGCTTCGGGCGATCACGCAGCAGGCGGAGAAGAACAAAGGCGTCATCATGCCCGGCTACACCCACCTGCAGCGAGCCCAGCCCATCCTGTTTTCCCACCACCTGATGGCCTACGCCATGATGCTGCTGCGGGATCTGGATCGTCTGGCGGACTGCCGGAAGCGGATGAACCTGTCCCCCATCGGCTGCTGCGCCCTGGCGGGAACCACCTACGATAC
Source organism: Bacillota bacterium (assembly GCA_029100605.1). GTDB lineage: Bacteria > Bacillota > Clostridia > Oscillospirales > Oscillospiraceae > Faecousia. Next base: position 819 of record JAQXPK010000047.1, read on the forward strand.
CGACCGCCGCTTTGAGGCGGCACGCCTGGGCTTTGACGGCGTGACCCTGAACTCCATCGACGGCGTCTCCGACCGGGACTTCTGCCTGGAGCTGATGAGCTGCCTTTCGATTCTGATGATGCACCTGAGTCGGTTTTCCGAGGAGCTGGTGCTCTGGAGCAGCTGGGAGTTTCAGTTTATCGAGCTCAGCGACGCCTATACCACCGGCTCTTCCATCATGCCCCAGAAGAAGAACCCCGACATGGCGGAGCTGGTGCGGGGCAAGACCGGTCGGGTCTACGGCGACCTGATGGGACTGCTCACCACCCTCAAGGGTCTGCCTCTGGCCTACAACAAGGATATGCAGGAGGACAAGGAGGCGGTATTCGACGCGGTGGACACCGTGAAGATGTGCCTGACCGTCTTTGCCCCCATGCTGGCGACCATGGCGGTCAAGCCGGAGAATATGAAGAAGGCTGCCCAGGCCGGCTTCATCAACGCCACGGATCTGGCGGACTACCTGGTGAAAAAGGGGATGCCCTTCCGCAGCGCCTACAAAATCTCCGGGCAGATCGTGGCAAAGTGCATCGAAAAAGGCTGCGTGTTGGAGACGCTGCCATTGAGCGAATACCGAGCTTTCAGTGAATTGTTTGGGGAGGATCTGTACGCGGAATTGGATCTGAACGCCTGCGTGGAGAAGCGGGTCTCCGAGGGAGGCACCTCCCTTTCTTCCGTGGAGGCGCAGATCGCCTACGTAAAGGAAAGATTAGCATGACCAAGGTATTTATCGACGGCAGCGCGGGAACTACCGGACTGCGGATTCATGAACGGCTCAGCAAGCGGCGGGACATCCGGCTGCTGATATTGCCGGAGACGCTGCGCAAGGATACCGAAGCCCGTCGCCGGATGCTGAACCAGGCGGACATCGCTTTCCTGTGTCTGCCGGACAAGGCGGCTGTGGAGGCGGCGAATCTGGTGGAAAATCCGGACACGGCGGTGATCGACACCTCCACCGCCCACCGGACGGCGGATGGCTGGGTTTACGGTTTCCCGGAGCTGTCGGCGGAGCACCGGCGGGCGATTCAAAGCGGCAAACGTGTCGCTAATCCCGGCTGCCACGCCAGCGGGTTTATCTCCGCGGTGTATCCGCTGGTTTCCAACGGCCTGGTTCCGGCGGATTTTCCCCTGACGGCTTACTCCCTGACGGGCTACTCCGGCGGCGGCAAAAGCCTGATCGCGGAGTATGAGGATCCCAACCGGGACCCCCGCCACGAAAGCCACCGGATCTACAGCCTCGGCCTGAACCACAAGCACCTGCCGGAAATGCAGAAGCTCTGCGGCCTGAAAAATCCGCCGGTGTTCTCCCCTGTTCTGGGAGATTTCTACGCCGGGATGGCGACCACGGTGCTGCTCCCCGGATTTGACGCGAAGCAGGTCTGGCAGTGCCTGAGTGACCACTACGCCGGGCAGCGGATCGTCACTGTGGCTCACTTCGGCGGGGACGAAAGTGTGATCTACGCCGATACCCTGGCGGGAAAGGACACTCTGCGCATCCAGGTCAGCGGCGGTGAGCGCCAGACCATGGTTACGGCGCTGTTCGACAACCTGGGCAAAGGCGCCTGCGGCGCGGCGATCCAGAACATGAACCTCCTGCTGGGTTTGGACGAGACGACAGGATTGCAGGTATAGGCTGTTTTGTAAAGGATCGTTTATAGCAGTTGAAAGTGGAAAGTGGAAAGTTAGTGGTATTTCCTTCGGAAATGATTGAAATCAGTCAAAAAGCGACACCTTAACTTTCAACTTTCCACTTCCACAAGAAAACGGTATTCCGGTCATCCAACCATAAACAATCATTTACGGCCTATTCATTCCGATTACAACCAAGCTCAGACCATTGGTTCGAGCGGACATAAGGAGAGAATTATGAGAGCAATCGAGGGCGGCGTCTGTGCCGCGAAGGGCTTTACCGCCAACGGGATTCACTGCGGAATCCGGAAGAACCAGTCGAAGAAGGATCTGTCCCTGATTTTCAGCGCGGTTCCCGCCAACGCGGCGGCGGTGTATACCAAAAATCTGGTGAAGGGCGCGCCGCTGACCGTCACCAAGGGGCATCTGAAAAACGGCGTGGCACAGGCCGTGGTGTGCAACAGCGGCAACGCCAACACCTGCAACGCGGGGGGCATCGAGATTGCCGAAGGCATGAGCGCACTGGCGGCGAAGGCGCTGGGAATCGGGGAGGAGGACGTGATCGTGGCCTCCACCGGGGTCATCGGCCTGCCATTGTCCTTGGAGCCTATCGCGGCGGGGATGCCGGAGCTGGCGGCGGGGCTGTCCGAAACCGGAAGCGCTTCTGCTGCCGAGGGGATTATGACCACCGACACCCTGAAAAAGGAATCGGCGGTGGAATTCACCCTGGGCGGAAGAGTTTGCCATTTGGGAGGCATCGCCAAGGGCAGCGGCATGATCCACCCCAACATGGCAACCATGCTGGTGTTCCTGACCACCGACGCGGCGATTTCCTCCGCCATGCTCCAAAAGGCTCTGTCCGGGGACATTGCCAGCACCTTCAATATGATTTCCATCGACGGCGACACCTCCACCAACGATATGGTGACGGTAATGGCCAACGGCCTGGCGGGCAATCCGGAGATTACCGCTGAGGGAGAGGACTTCGCCTGCTTTATGAAGGCTCTGAACTCCGTCACCGTGGATCTGTGCCGGAAGATCGCGGGAGACGGCGAGGGCGCTACCAAGCTGCTGGAGTGCACAGTCAGCGGCGCGGCGGATCTGGACACTGCCAGAACCGTGGCGAAAAGCGTGATCTGTTCCAGTCTGGTAAAAGCCGCCATGTTCGGCGCGGACGCCAACTGGGGTCGTGTCCTCTGCGCCATCGGCTACAGCGGCGCGGCGGTGGATGTCAGCAAAGTGGACGTTTTCTTCCAAAGCACCGCTGGAATCGTGGCGGTCTGTAAAAACGGCGCGGGGGTGGAATTCGACGAGGATCAGGCAAAGAAGATTCTGCTCCAAAAGGAGATCGGAATTCTGGTGGCGCTGAACAGCGGCACGGACAGCGCTTCTGCCTGGGGCTGCGATCTGACCTACGACTATGTGAAGATCAACGGCGACTATCGAACCTGAAGAGGGATGCAGATGGAACGGGAATTTTCCAACCGGGAGCGGGCAGAGGTTTTGACCCAGGCGCTGCCCTACATCAAAAAATACAGCGGCAAGATCGTGGTGGTGAAGTACGGCGGCAACGCCATGGTTAGTGAGGAGCTGAAGCAGCAGGTCATGGAGGACGTTGCGCTGCTGTGGCTCATCGGGGTGAAGGTGGTGCTGGTTCACGGCGGTGGACCGGAGATCAGCCAGACCATGAAAAAGCTAGGCAAGCAGGCGGTGTTCGTCAACGGCCTGCGGGTCACGGACAAGGAGACTGTGGACATCGTGCAGATGGTGCTGGCGGGCAAGGTGAACAAGGCGCTGGTGAATCTGCTTCAGATGAAGGGCGGTCACGCCGTGGGTCTGTCCGGCATCGACGGGGGCATCCTGGAGGCAAAGATGAAGGACGAGGCTCTGGGCTATGTGGGAGAAATCACCCGGGTTCGCACCCAGCCCATTCTGGATCTGCTGGAGAAGAACTACATCCCCGTGATCTCCACCGTTGCCGGCGACCGTCAGGGCAACACCTACAACATCAACGGCGATACCGCCGCAGCTCGGATCGCCGGGGAGCTGAGGGCTGAACGGCTGATTATGATGACGGACATCGACGGGATTCTGCAAAATAAGGACGACCCCAACTCCCTGATTCCGGAGCTGCGGGTCAGCGAGGCGAAGAAGCTCTTTGACACGGGGGTTATCTCCGGCGGCATGATTCCCAAGGTGGACTGTTGTATCGAGGCCATCGGCCGGGGGGTGAAGAATGTGGTCATTCTGGACGGACGGGTGCCCCACTCCATTCTCATGGAGCTGCTGACAGACGAAGGCGCGGGCACGCTGGTAATGGGGGACGAAGTATGACGATTATGGATTTGGATCAGACCTATGTGGCGGGCACTTACAAGCGGTTTCCGGTGGAGATCGTCTCCGGTAAAGGCTCCCGGGTCTGGGACACAAACGGAAAAGAATATGTGGACATGGGCTCCGGCATCGGCGTCACCGCTTTCGGCATCGGGGACGACATCTGGCGGCAGGCGGTGATTGGGCAGCTGGGCAAGGTGCAGCACACCTCCAACCTGTACTACACGGAACCCTGTGCCCGCCTTGCCAAGCTGCTGTGCGAGAAAACCGGCATGAAGAAGGTGTTCATCTCCAATTCCGGGGCGGAGGCCAACGAGTGTGCCATCAAGGCTGCTAGAAAGTATTCCGCCGAAAAGAAGGGGCCGGAGTGCTTCACCATCCTCACCCTGGTGAACAGCTTCCACGGACGGACTCTGACCACCCTGGCGGCTACGGGGCAGGAACATTTCCACCAATTGTTCCAGCCCCTGACTCCCGGCTTTGTCCATGTGGAGGCCAACAATGTAAAGGCTCTGGAAAAAGCGGTGGAGGATAATAACCTGGCAGGCATCCTGCTGGAATGCGTTCAGGGGGAGGGCGGCGTGAATCCCCTGACCCCGGAATTCATGGCGGCGGCGGAAACCCTGGCAAAGGAACAGGACATTCCCCTGATTCTGGACGAGGTTCAGTCCGGCAACGGGCGCACGGGAATGCTCTATGGCTATATGCATTATGGCGTTACCCCGGACATCGTATCCACTGCCAAGGGTCTCGGCGGCGGTCTGCCCATCGGCGCGACCCTGCTGGGGGAGAAGGTGCAAAATGTCCTGGGCTTCGGCGACCACGGCTCCACCTTTGGCGGCAATCCCGTCTGCTGCGCGGGCGCGGTGAGCATTCTGGAGCGGCTGGATGCGCCTCTTCTGGCAGAGGTTCGGCGGAAAAGCGACTATGTGTTCTCCGCACTGCGGGGGGCTTCCGGGGTGGAGAACGTCACGGGTCTTGGGCTGATGATCGGCGTCAAGACCGCTGCCCCCGCCGCGGATGTGGTGCGGCTGTGTATGGAAAAGGGCGTGCTGTGCCTGACCGCAAAAGATAAGGTGCGGCTGCTGCCTGCGTTGAATATTCCCATGGAGGATCTGACATTTGCCGTGGACACCCTGCTGGCGGCGGCAAAGGAACTGGGAGGTAACCTATGAATCTGAAAGGGAAAAGCTTTTTGAAGCTGCTGGACTTCACCCCGGAGGAAATCACCGGGCTGCTGGATCTGGCGGCGAAGCTGAAGCAGAAGAAAAAGGCGGGAATTCCCCACCGGCTGTGCGAAGGAAAGCACGTGGCGCTGCTCTTTGAGAAGGATTCCACCCGCACCCGCTGCGCCTTTGAGGTGGCAGCCGGTGATCTGGGTATGTCCAGCACCTACTTAGGCTCCACCGGCTCCCAGATGGGAAAGAAGGAGTCCATTGCCGACACCGCCCGGGTTTTGGGTCGGATGTTTGACGGCATTGAGTACCGGGGCTACGGACAGACCATCGTGGAGGATTTGGCTGCCTACTCCGGCGTACCGGTCTGGAACGGCCTGACCAACGAGTTTCACCCCACCCAGGTGCTGGCGGATCTGCTGACCATCCGGGAGCATTTCGGCGGCATTCAGGGCAAGAAGCTGGTGTTCCTGGGGGACGCCCGGTACAACATGGCGGACTCCCTGATGGTGGGCTGCGCCAAGATGGGGATGCACTTCGTGGCCTGTGCCCCGGAGAAGTATTTCCCCAACAAGGCTCTAATCCAGAGATGCCAGGCTATTGCCGCCGAAACCGGGGCTAAGCTGGAATTCCTGACGGATCCCATGACCGCAACCAGGGATGCCGACGTGCTGTATACCGATGTGTGGGTCTCTATGGGAGAGCCGGACAGCGTGTGGCAGACCCGGATTCAGGAGCTGAGCCCCTACCGGGTGACAAAGGCCCTGATGGACAACGCGGGATCGCAGTGCCGCTTCCTGCACTGTCTGCCTGCCTTCCACGACCTAAACACCGTCATCGGCGCCGAGATCGGGGAGAAGTTCGGCATCGACTGCATGGAGGTCACGGACGAAGTCTTTGAAAGCCGGCAGTCCATCGTCTTCGACGAGGCGGAGAACCGCCTGCATACCATCAAAGCCGTCATGGCGGCAACGCTGTAACCCCAATGCCCGCGTGAAAAACAAGCAGCCCTGAGGCGTGACGCCTCAGGGCTGTAGCTGTATTTTGCAATGTGCTTATCGGGATAACTCAGCAAAGCGCCAAATTGCAGTTTGCAGGAGAGAGTGAAGATTGAAGAGTGTAGAGTGGAGATAAAGGAAAACGGGAATCTGTGCAGCTGATTATGGAAATAAGAGGCTGTATTTTTTGGCAATGCCCCTTTTCGCGCATCTTCACTCTTCACTCTCCACTCTGCAATCTCAGGAATTACTTTGATTTTCACCTCTGCAAATTTCAATTTGCCGGGCAGCTGAATAAAATTGATAAGCGCAAAGCCCTTTTCCCCTTCCCCACAAAAACCGGGGCGCATCCTTCGGGATGCGCCCCAGAATCAGCGCGGATTATTCGTGGGGATTGTGCAGCAGCTCGTGAGCCTTGCCCTTGAAGTAGCCGTT
>JAQXPK010000048.1 GCA_029100605.1 Bacillota bacterium
TCTCCGTCAAAAATCAAAGATTTTTGCCACCTCTCCCAAAGGGAGAGGCAAGGCGGCTGCGTCGCCAAACTGCAATTTGGCGGACAAAAGCCTTCCCCTTCGGGGAAGGTGGCTCGCCGTCAGGCGAGACGGATGAGGGAATGTCGCAGTACGAATTCGCCAAAGTGCCCGGAAATTTTTTGGCAGTACCGCCCCTCATCAGTCAAAAATCGAAGATTTTTGCCAGCGGACATTATGGTATGATTGCCCCCGGCAATCATAATATTTCTGATTCGCTGCGCGGAGCACCACCCCAGAGGGGAAGCCTTGGGCGCTGCGCGCCAAGCTGCAATTTGGCCGCTTTGCTGAGCGATCCTGATAAGCACATTTTATAAAACGGTTCCACACCGTTTTATGAGACCGCTGTAAAACGGTCAGCGGCGACCCGCCGTCAAAAACGCAGTCCATCCCTTTCTCGTCGCCGCCGGCGGCCTGCGATGGAATCGAAGGATAAAATGGTTCATACCATTTTATCGGGCAATGGTATAAAAAGGAGAAATGTTATGTTCGTAGATAAAGTACGCATCACCGTCATTGGCGGTCGGGGCGGCGATGGGGCGGTGGCGTTCCATCGGGAAAAATATGTGGCCTCCGGCGGGCCGGACGGCGGCGACGGCGGTCACGGCGGCAGCGTCATCCTCCGGGTGAACGACAATCTGTCCACCCTGCTGGACTTCCGCTACAAGCGCAAATATCAGGCCGCCGCCGGTGTCAGCGGACAGGGCAGAAAAATGGCGGGCAAACGGGGCGAAAACCTCATCATCGAGGTGCCCCGGGGCACCGTCGTCCGGGACGCGGAGACGAACCAGATCATCGTGGATATGTCCACCGGGGAAGATTTTGTCCTGGCCAAGGGCGGCCGGGGGGGTTGGGGCAACGCCCACTACGCTACTCCCACCCGTCAGGTGCCCCGGTTCGCCAAGGCCGGTCTCAAGGGTCAGGAGCGGGACGTGATTCTGGAATTAAAGCTGCTGGCGGACGTTGGCCTGGTGGGCTTCCCCAACGTGGGCAAATCCACCCTGCTTTCCGTCACCTCCAACGCCCACCCGAAAATCGCCAACTACCACTTTACCACGCTGTATCCCAACCTGGGGGTCATTTATGTGGACGAGGGCGTTTCCTTTGTCATGGCGGACATCCCCGGCATCATCGAGGGCGCGGCGGAAGGCGCGGGACTGGGCCACGATTTTCTGCGGCACATTGACCGGTGCCGGCTGCTGCTGCACATCGTGGACGTTTCCGGCAGCGAGGGCAGGGATCCGGTGGAGGATTTTCACGCCATCTGCGCGGAACTGAAAAACTACAGCGTGGACTTGAGCAGCCGCCCTATGATCGTCGCCGCCAACAAAATCGATCTGCTCCCCCCGGACAGCGACAACCTGCAGCGGCTCCGAGCCGCTGTGGAAGCCGCGGGCTGCGAGCTGTATGAGATCTCCGCCGGAACCACCGCCGGTACCCGGAACCTGATGCGGGTGGTGGCGGAGAAGCTGCGCACCCTGCCCCCCGTGACCATTTACGAGCCGGAGTATGTGGAGGTGGTGGAAGCGCCCACCGACCCCAGTGCCTTTGACATTGAGCACTACGGCAATACCTGGCTTGTCACCGGTGCCTGGCTGGAGCGGCTGGTGCAGAACATCAATTTTGAGGACTACGAGTCGAGAAACTACTTTGATCAGCAGCTGCGCAAGGTTGGCCTCTTCGCCCGGCTGGAGGAAATGGGCATCGCCGACGGGGACACCGTGGACATCTACGACTTTGAGTTCGAGTACCAGCGTTAAGCTCCGTTTGCTGTCCGGACCCGGGCAATCGAAGCGGTACCCAATGGCGGAACGACGCCGCACCACAGTCGTCATGCATTGTCAGCGGTCACTGACCGCCGCCGCAAAAAGTTTTTGCTTTTTCCACAAAAATCATTTGCCATTTTCAACTTTATCCGATATAATGATTGCACTGCTTCCGCAGTGCAATTTTCTTTCCGGAGGTCGAATGCCATGATCCGCAACCTGAATCAGGTCACCTTCCGCTGTTTCGGCAGCGTTCCTTCCGAGCGTACCCAGACGGATCGGAACCTCTTCCGGGAGGATGCCGTTGCTCTGCGGCTTTCCCAGACGGAGGCGACGGTGTACCTTGCCCTCTCGGAGACCCGGGTCAGCTGCAGCATGGGCATGAGCGTTCTGTCCGTCAGCACCGACAATGAAACCTATCAGCGGTTCTATCTGGACAAGCCCGCCATCATCAAAAAGGGTGTTTTCTTTTCTCTGGAGCCGTTCCAGGGCGACGCCACGGTGATGCTCTCCGCGTCGCAGATGCCCCAGGAGCAGGGGAAACGCGCCCCCGGCAGGACGCGGATGGAGCATCAGCTGCGGGTGGAGGGAATTTACACCTTCTTTTACCAGGAAAAAGAGCAGGGCTTCCTGTTCTCCGGGGAATCCCATCCCATGACGGAGCTGACCTATGTGGATCAGGGCGCGCTGCACAGCGTGGTGGACGGGCAGGATCTGGTGCTGAAGCAGGGAGATCTGGTGCTCTACGGCCCGGGGCAGTGGCATATGCAGTATGCCGACATTGGCGTAGCGCCCCGGTTCGTGACCATCTCCTTTGATGTCAGCGGCGTGGATCTGTCCCCACTGCTGAACCGGAAGTTTGCCGCGCCCCAGAACGTGGTGACGCTGTTGCAAAGTATGCTCCGGGAACAGGAACGAATGGACGCCTATTCCAGCGACATTATCCTCTACCAGCTGAATCTTCTGCTGCTGAGCCTGCAGCGGGAGACCGCTTCTCCCAGAGCGAGCAAACTGCAAACCGCCAACGCCGTCCACAGTGAGAACGAGATCATCCGCCAGGCTCAGCAGTATATCAGCACCCACATCCGGGAGAAGCTGTCGGTGCCGCTGGTGGCTCGGCAGGTGGATGTCAGCCCCAGCTACCTCACGGCGCTGTTCCACAAAAATCTTCAGATCTCTCCCGGCGAGTATATCCGCCGGATCAAGCTCCAGGAAAGCAAGCAGATGATCCGGGAAAACAACCTGAACTTTACCGAAATCGCCGCGGCGCTGCAATATTCCACGGTGCACCACTTCTCCCGGCAGTTCAAGGAGAAGTTCGGCATCACGCCCACGGAATACGCCAAATCCGTTCGATGAACAATGCCCACGCCGGGAAAGCCGGCGTGGGCGTTTTCACTGCCCGGCTGTCTAAGGCTTGCGAAAATGGGAATTCTGTACTATAATGAGGGTCAGAATCGGCGAACAGACAAATAGCAATTTGGCGTAAACCCTTCGTAGGGCTTATGTCATGACCCCGCCGCCCAGGTATCGAGTTGTTTTTGCCGGGATTTCCCCGGAATTGTCGGTATTCAACCCTATTTGCATTGAATAGCATCCGACGTTGTCGGCGGGGTCA
>JAQXPK010000049.1 GCA_029100605.1 Bacillota bacterium
CGAGAATGAATTGTGCCAGAAAAGGCAGATGACGCCGCTGGGCTTTCCGCCCAGCAAGGAAGATAACGCATTCTGGCGCAATTCAGGCCGGAAAGAATGAAAGTTTTTAATCAAGAGTTAGTATCAAAGCCCGTGTCGTAACCGACGCGGGTTTTCTTATTCCCGGAAGGTAGCAAATCAGCTTGGCTTCCTACATACCATTGACCAAAGGAGGCGTGTTATGAATACGAAAACTGTCGTTGTCCACTGCGAATATTCCAAGGATGGAAAAGACATCGCTGACATCATTCAGGAATCGTTCCGACTCTTTTTACAAAAGGAACTCCGCACATTTGCCATAGCCCCCCAGGATGGCGTATCTTAATAGCGATGAATGGTCGCTAATTTCAGGGAAGCTCTGAATGAATCGGCAAGAGCTGGCGGTAGAAGATTTTGACTCGCCCGAAGGTTCTGAAAATGGAGGAATACTGTATGTATTTCCCATTTTCAAAACCGCACGGGTGGGGCAAAAGATTCGCCGTCCAGCCGCAGACGGTTTGTTCAGAGCTTCCCAGGGAGGTAATTATGTTCTTAGAAATCAGCGACCCCATGGCTTACCATGTGGCGAAATACATCAGATTATCAAAGGAGGATGAAAGTGAAGGCCCTTCCCAGAGCGTTACCAATCAGAACTCTCTGCTGGATGAATTTGTGAAGCAGCATCGGCTGTCCGTCTACGACACCTATATTGATGACGGTTACAGCGGCACCACCTTTGACCGACCGGCGTTCCAGCGGATGATCGCGGACATTGAAGCAAAGAAGGTCAATATGGTCATCACCAAGGATTTGTCCCGTCTTGGCCGCGACTACATTATGACCGGCCACTACATGGAGCGGTACTTCCCGGAAAAGCGGGTGCGTTATATTTCCCTGCTGGACGGTATTGATACCGGTGTGGAATCCACCGCCAATGACATCACTCCCTTCCGGGCGATTATGAACGATATGTACGCCAAGGACATTTCCAAGAAAATCAAGTCCGTTAAGCGGGATAAGCAGCGCAAGGGGCAGTTCATTGGCGGCAAGCCCATGTACGGTTACAAGATGCACCCCACGGAAAAAAACAAGATTGTCATCGACGAAGAAGTGGCACCCATCGTTCGGCGGATTTTCGCCATGGCGCTGGATGGGCTAAGCTGCCGGAAGATCGCCGCCACCCTCAATGAAGAGGGTGTACCCACCCCAGCCACCTACTGCGGATGGAACATGGGAAGGCGTGGCCCCTACGCCGGTCTGTGGTCCAGCGAACGGATTTCGGAGATGCTGCAGAATGAAACCTATATCGGCAATATGGTTCAGGGACGCATGGTAAAGATCAGTTACAAATCGAAGAAGTGTCTGAAACAGCCCAGAGAAAACTGGGTTGTGGTAGAAGGAACCCATGAACCGCTGGTAGACGCCGAAACCTTCCGCAAAGTGCGCCTGCTTGTGGAAAGCCGCAAAAACACCCGGAGCAGAACCTATGACTTCTTACTGAAGGGTTTGATTTTCTGCCATGAGTGTGGCTATCCCCTGGCAACATTGAACCGCAAGAACGCAGCCGGAGAAGAGCGCCTATTCTTCGTCTGTCGCACCTACCAGAGGTTTACCAAAGCCGGAGTCTGCACCTGCCACTCCATCAAGGAGCAGACCGTCACAGCGGCTGTGCTTTCCAAGGTTCGGGAAGTCTGTCAAGCGTATCTGAGCGTTGACGAACTGATGCCAATGGCGGAGAAAGCCGTGGAAGCAGCCAGAGCCGCTGACAGCACCGAAGCGGAGATTCAGGCCTTGCAGGGCAAGATCGAGTCCATGACTGCCAACCTGGCTCGTATGTACATGGATAAACTCTCCGGTATTCTGAACGAAGATGACTTCCAGCGAATCTATCTCAAAGTGAAATCCGACAGAGCCAAGCTGGAGGATCAACTCCGGGAACTGGAGAAGAAAAAAGAAACCCCCGCTAAAGCGGAGGATGAAGCAAAGGCACTGGTTCAGCGTTTCCTGGACAGCGCCTGGGCCAGTCGGGAACTGCTGGTCAGCCTCATTGAACGCATTGAGCTCAGCGAGGACAAAGAGCTTACTATCAAATTCCGCTTCAAACAGCTGAATTCGGCACAGTTTGAAGCGATTTCCTAACGGTCAATCGTTTACAATAGCCGGGGTGGGATACATAACTCCGGCTGATTCCGGTGATCTGTGCCACCTCCCGTTGACGCTTGGGCGGCTGCCCATCCAGACCGTAGCGAAGAAGAATTACCTGCCGCTCCTGCTCCGACAGGCAGCCGTCCACCGCCCGTCGGAGCAGCGCCGCCGTCTCCCGGTTGGACAGGTTTTCCATCATATCGGGTTCCTCACCCACCACATCCATCAAAGACAGCGCCGCCCCATCCGTCCCAGTCTCGAT
>JAQXPK010000050.1 GCA_029100605.1 Bacillota bacterium
AAACTTTAATTCTTTCCGGCCTGAATTGCGCCAGAATGCGTTATCTTCCTTGCTGGGCGGAAAGCCCAAAACCGTCATCTGCCTTTTCTGGCACAATTCATTCTCGGAAAGCTTTTAAAGCTTTCAATCAAGAATTAGTATCAGAATCGGAAATAGAGGAACGGACTAAAGGAACCGTCCACCAGGTAGGCCGTGCACACGAGGAGCAGCGCCAGCATCAGCGCCGTTTCCAGCACCGGCCCTGCCTTGGTTTCGGCGATGCGTTCCGCCCTGCTTCTGACCAGCGGTGTGCAGCCGAGAATGCCCAGAAGGAAAAGCACGGCGTAGCTTTTGAGATAGTACAGCGTTTCCGGGGAACTCAGACGCAGTCCGCCGAAGCCAAACAGACAGGCAAAATCCTGCCCCACCTGGGCAAGGCTGTCGGCGTTGAACAGCACAAAGCTGAGCACCACCGTGAACATCACATAGCCATGCCGCAGAACACCGGGCAGCCTGCCCAAGGCGGGAACCCTTTTTTCCACCAGCAGCAGCACCGCGAACAGCAGCCCCCACAGCACAAAATTCCAGGCCGCGCCGTGCCAAAGCCCCGTGAGCATCCACACGGTGAGAATGTTAAAAACCCATCTGCTCCGGCTCACCCGGTTGCCCCCCATGGGGATATACACATAGTCCCGAAACCAGCTGCCCAGGCTCATATGCCAGCGCCGCCAGAATTCGGTGACGCTTTTGGAGAGGTAGGGGTAAGCAAAATTTTCCGGGAACCGGAAGCCGAACACCCGCCCCAGGCCGATGGCCATGTCGGAATAGCCGGAAAAATCGAAGTAGATGTTTAAGGTGAAGGCAATGGCGTACATCCAGTAAAACAGTACCGATTTCTCCCCGCTTTCCCGGAAAAGCCGGATGAGCAGGGCAAAATTGTCGGCAAGAAGCACCTTTTTCCCCAGCCCCACCAGAAACCGCCGCAGCCCCGCGGCGGCATCCTCCCAGCTGTGGGCGCGGGATTCCAGCTGCGGTGCCACGTCCACATACCGGACGATGGGGCCGGCGATGAGCTGGGGAAACAGGGCAACATACGCACCAAAGCTGACCAGGTTTTTCTGGGCCGGGACGCCGCCCCGATAGACATCCACGGTGTAGCTCAGACACTGGAAGGTGTAAAAGCTGATGCCGATGGGCAGCGCCAGCTTCAGCAGGGGCAGACTCAGGCCGGTGACGGCGTTGAAGCTGCCGATGAAGAAGTCGGCGTACTTGAACACCCCCAGCAGCCCCACACCGGCGGCGATGGACACCGTCAGCCAGACCTTTTTCCACCGGCGTGTATCCGCACGCTCGATGGCAAGGCCGCACAGGTAGTAAAGGGCGATGGTGAGCACCATCAGCCACAGCAGCTTTGGCTCCCCCCAGCCGTAAAAAACCAGGCTGGCAAGGAGCAGAACCCCGTTTTTTCCCCGCCGGGGCACGAGAAAATACACCCCCAGCACCGCCGGGAGAAAATAGTATAAAAAGGGAATGCTGGAAAAAACCATAGACGTTTCCTCTTCATGATAGTGAGGCAGGAACAGAGGCGTCCCTGCAAAAAATGGCAGCGACCGGGATCGCTGCCATTTCTCGTTTGGGCAACACCGCACAATAGGAGCTGCGGGCTTCGATGGATCTTTTGCCGAATCTCCTTGCCCCATTATGCGGTATTGCCTTAGATCACAAACTAGATCACAAACGCAGGCTCGCCGACTACCTTGCCGAAGGCGTCCACAAAGGACTGGGCGGCGAGGCCGGTGCCGGAATCCACCATAATCAGCATCACCACGTCGCCATAGCCAGTGACCAGCAGGTCGTCGGCCTCCACGCAGATCCACTTCCGGGGATCAATGCCGGACTTCATGTCCTGGGCGACGGCCTTGATGTCCTCGCCGGGGGCGACCCGAACCATGACCATAGAGAAGGCGATGGAGCCGATCATCGGCTCAAACACCGCCGCCTCGGTGATCCGGTCGGCGTTATCAAGACCGGTGTTATTCTTGATGGCCCACAGACCGTCCTCACTGGTGTCGGTGAGGTCGATGGGCATGACGCCGCCCATGAACTCCACGGGCTGCTCGGTGATGATCTGATTCAGCAGATCTTCCATGGTGCCCTCCACACGCACGGCGCTCACGGTGGTCTGCGTGGGGGCCTGTTTGCTTCCGCCGCACCCGGCGAGGGCGAACAGCAGCATCAGCGCCGCCAGAAAGACAGAAAGATACTTCTTCATTTTCAGTTTCCTCCAGAATGGTTCGTTTTTCTCTTACAATAAGAATGCCCCAGATACAGCAAAAGCATACCGAACGCCACACCGCAGCTGTCGATGCAAACGTCCCGGATTCCGGGGCTTCGACCGGGAACGAAGCGCTGAATCGTCTCGTCGATGCAGGCTGCCGCCACGCCCAGAGCAAAGGGCCACGCCTTGCGCCTGCCCAGCATTCCGAACAGCCATCCAAGGCACGCGCCCAGAGCGGCAAATTCGGTAAAATGGGCGCACTTTCGCAGAAATCCGCTGCCGCCGGAGGGATCCGCCTCCTCCGGGAAGGGCATCAGAGTGTCCAGGGCGGCCTTGACAAAGTCGCTGATTTGCTGAGAGATCACCCCGGGCATCAGGGAATTGCCCCAGATAAAGACGAGACAGCAGGCGATCAATGCGCCGCACAGCCGCAGCCGCCGGTTGGTACGGATCATGCCAACACCCCCAGATGCTCCAGCAGGATTTTGACGCCCAGGAGGATCAGGATGATGCCTCCGGCGATTTCCGCCTTCCGCTCATACCGGCTGCCGAACACGTTGCCGATTTTGACGCCCGCGGCGGACAGCAGGAAGGTGCACACGCCGATGAACACAGCCGCCAGCCAGATGTTGACGCCGCCAACCATGGACAGGGAAATACCAACAGCCAGAGCGTCGATGGAGGTGGCGACCGCCATGACGAACATGGTTTTGACCGACAGATCCGCGCCGTTTTCCTGACAGGAAGCGCACTCGTCCTTCTTTTCCAGGGCTTCCTTCAGCATATTGATGCCGATGATGACCAGCAGACCGAAGGCCACCCAGTGGTCAAAGGCCTCGATGGCCCCCGCAAAAAGCGCGCCCAGGAAAAAGCCGATGACAGGCATCAGCGCCTGAAAGCCGCCGAACCAGGCACCGCAGGTTGCCTCGGCCTTCCAGGTTGCCTTTTTCATGGCAAGTCCCTTGCATACGGATACCGCAAAGGCGTCCATGCTTAAGCCCACCGCCAGCAGAAACAGTTCTCCGATTCCCATAATAAAAAACCTCCGTGCCGGAATTCGGTCAGCACAGAGAAAATGAAGAGACTGCGCCGGCCTAACCAAGTCTCGTCATTTCAGGCTGAACCGGGGTTCCCCCAGCATGTCGATCCAGTCCCGCATTACGCGCCGACTACTCCCTCTTCTGGGCGGATTATAACAGAGATTCCCCTCTTCGTCAAGAAAAAGCAGGGAAGGACACAGTAAATTTACAAAAGACCTCAGCCCTGCGGGCGGCACAGCAGTTCAAAGAGCCGGCATACCCCGGCTCCGCCCCGCATAGGCTTTGCCAGAGGAGGGCGGGCGTATGTCTATGCGATTTACCCAGCTGCAGTGCAAGGAGGTCATCTGCGTCAGCGACGGGCGGCGGCTGGGCTTTGTTTCCGATGTTCAGATTGAAATCCCCAGCGGCAACATCTGCGCCATCGTGGTGCCCTGCCCCGGGAAGTTCCCGGGGGGCTTCGGACGGCGGGACGAATTCATCATTCCCTGGAACTGCATCAAGCGCATCGGCCCGGACATCGTGCTGGTGGACACCAAGCCAGACGACTGCCGGGTGCCAAAGGGCGGAAAGGGGCTGCCCTTCCAGGGCGCGCCATAACAAAACAGGGGCGTTTTCCGGGAGGGACGCCCCTGTTTTTCCGCTGCCCGGAATTTCCGGAAAGACAGGGAATATTCCGAAAATTTTTTGGAAAAACTACTTGCAAAATGCGCTTCCATCGCATATAATGAACCGGCATGGGCTTAGACCCGTGACATTCAAACCACACACCCGGGGATCGGCTGCCCCCGTGTCCGAACTGGACGGGCTGCCGGGATGATCGGGGTGGAGGAAAAACAAAAGGAGAATTTGTAAAATGGCTGTCGTATCTATGAAGCAACTGCTGGAGGCCGGTGTTCACTTCGGTCACCAGACCCGTCGGTGGAACCCCAAAATGGCGCCCTACATCTACACCGAGCGCAACGGGATCTACATCATCGACCTGCAGAAGACCGTTAAGAAGCTGGAAGAGGCTTACAACTTCGTCCGTGACCTGTCCGCCAACGGCGGCAACGTGCTGTTTGTCGGCACCAAGAAGCAGGCTCAGGACGCCATCAAGGAAGAGGCTACCCGCTGCGGCGGTTACTACGTCAACGCCCGCTGGCTGGGCGGTATGCTGACCAACTTCCGCACCATGCGTACCCGGATCGACCGTCTGACCCAGCTGCGCAAGATGGAGGAGGACGGCACCTTCGCCATGCTGCCCAAGAAGGAAGTCATCAAGCATCAGGCTGAGATCGAGAAGCTGGAGAAGTATCTGGGCGGCGTGAAGGAAATGAAGAAGCTGCCCGCCGCACTGTTCATCGTTGACCCCCGCAAGGAGCGCAACGCCATTGCCGAGGCTCGCAAGCTGAACATCCCCATCGTGGCGATCGTGGATACCAACTGCGACCCCGATGAGATCGATTACGTGATTCCCGGCAACGATGACGCCATCCGCGCCATCCGTCTGATCGCCTCCTCCATGGCAAACGCCGTCATCGAGGGCCGTCAGGGCGAGGACGCCACCGAGGCCGAGGCTGCTGAGGCTCCCGCTGCCGAAGCCGCCGCTGAATAAACTGAGGAGGACACGAACATGGCTTTTACCGCTCAGGACGTTAAGAAGCTCCGCGAAATGACCAATGTCGGCATGATGGACTGCAAGAAGGCCCTGCAGGCCACCGACGGCGATATGGACGCCGCCATCGACTGGCTCCGGGAAAAGGGTCTGGCCAAGGCTGCCAAGAAGGCAGGCCGTGTCGCCGCCGAGGGCGTGGCTTACGCCGCTGTGATCGACGGTGTGGGCGTTGTCATTGAGGTCAACTCTGAGACCGACTTTGCCGCCAAGACCGGTGCCTTCCTGGACCTGGTCAAGAATCTGGCAAAGGTCGTCGCCACCCAGAATCCCGCCGACGTGGAGGCTCTGAAGGGCTGCAAGTATCCCGATTCCAACCTGACCGTCACCGAGATCCTGCAGGAGAAGGTCATGTCCATCGGCGAGAACATCCAGATCCGCCGCTTCGCCCGGTTTGCCGACAATACCAGCGTTGCCTATGTCCACGCCGGCGGCACTCACGGCGTGCTGGTGAATCTGGCTGTCACCGGTGACATCGACGTGACCGAGATCGGCAAGAACGTGGCGATGCAGATTGCCGCCATGAACCCCAAGTATTGGGACAAGAGCCTGGTTCCCCAGGCCGATGTGGATCACGAGATGCAGGTGCAGGTTGCCCTGATGGACAACGATCCCAAGATGGCTTCCAAGCCCGCCCAGATCAAGGAAAAGATCGCCGCCGGCAAGCTGAACGCCTTCTACAAGGAGAACTGTCTGCTGCAGCAGGACTTCGTCCGCTCCGACCTGTTCCAGGGCTCTGTGGAGGGCTACATTGCCGACGCTGCCAAGAAGCTGGGCGGCACCGTCAAGTTTGTTGACGCCGTTCACTACACCAAGGGCGAGGGCATTGAAAAGAAGGCTGACGATTTCGCCGCCGAAGTCGCCGCCCAGATCGCCGGTGCGCAGAAGTAATTTCATTCCGATCAAAAATCGGGAGGCTGCCAAATGGCAGCCTCCTCGTTTTTATCGTCAGAATTCCCGGTTGCTATTGCAGGTATTGAAGCTGCCCTCGAAGCCGATGACTAAGCCGCCGGCCTCCGCGTAGTAGCTGCACAGCGCGGTGGTTGGCTCCAACTGGAACCGGGCGTGGGGAAAGACCCCCAGAACCGCGTCCCGGAAGGCGAAAGCCGCTTCCTCCGCGAAGCAGTGGGCGACGCGGATGATGCCGCCGTCCCGGAAGCCCCGCTCCTTTATCATTTCCAGCAGTACCTGAGTGGACTTCTGGGCACCTCTGGGCTTGTGAACCGGGGTCACCTGGCCGCCCTTGGCTTCTCCCGCCACCCGGATGCCCAGCATTCCTGCCAGCTTCGCCACGGCGAGGTTCACCCGCCCGTTCCGGGCCAGATTGTTCATGGACTCCAGGCAGAACAGGGTATGCAGATGGTTGTGGTAGTCCAGAACCTTTTCCTTTGTGGCCTCAAAGTCGTCCCCCTCTGCCTGACACTGCCTGATTTTCTCCACCAGAAGCATCATCTCCGGGCCGGTGGCTAAAGAGTCGAAGATGTACGCCTTCCGACCGGGGTGCTCCTCCATGTAGGTCTCCGCCGCCTGCTGGGCGGCGTTATAGCTCCCGGAAATGTGCTTGGAAATGGTGACGCCGAAGACTGTTTCCGCGTCGCCGAAGGCCTCCAGCCATTCCCCAACGTTGGGGCAGGAGGAGCCGGACTTGCCCCTGTACTGCCTTAGATCCTCTACCATCCGCGCAACATCCAAATTCGCGTCGTCCACATATTCCCTTTCCGCGACGATTTTCATGGGAACCGTGGCATAATCCTCCCCGCCGGTCAGAACATTGCAGGAAGAATCCGCGACGATTTTATATTTCATGTGTATCCCTCTATTCATCGGTTTTTCAATAACCGATCATATTATATCAGTATGCCGGGAAGATGTCAAGAAAATCTTAAGACCGGATTTTCACGTTGACTTTTTGCCTGTTTTTCAGTATAATACCCCGTGGTGATCCAAATGAAACAAGAAAGCAAGCAGCGAATCGCGCAGTCGTTGAAGGACTTCCGGCTGCCCCGGTATCAGGAAATCCCCGACGTGGGGCTGTATCTGGAGCAGGCGACCAAATATATCTGCCGGTATCTCGCCCCCATCCAGGAAAACGCCGTCACCGCTTCCATGATCAGCAACTATGTGAAGAAGAGGCTGATTCCCAGCCCGGTGAAGAAGCAGTACAGCCGGGATCAGGTGGCGTACCTGTTTTTCATCGCCGTGGCGAAGAACGTCCTGTCACTGGACGCGCTGTCCGGTTTCCTGCGGCTGCAGCAGCGCACCTATCCGCTGGAAAAGGCCTATAATTATTTCTGCCAGGAGCTGGAAAATCTTTTGCTGTTTCAGTTTGAGGCGCGGGAGACCATTGACCTGTCCGACGAGGATTCCTCCGACGAAAAACGCCTGCTCTACAGCTGCGTCGCCGCCGTGGTGCAGAAGGTGTACCTGGAGAAATGCCTGGAGGCCATCGCCAAGGAAGAATGAGCGCATTTCGTATGTGAAATTCCTTGCCGCGAAACATTGACTTTTCCCATGGTTTGTGGAATAATAGATGGGCTAAAATAAGAAACCACCAGAAATAAGAGAGGTTTTCATCCATGATGCAATCCAGAACCCATAATTGCGGCGAGCTGCGTCTTTCTGACGCGGGCAAAACCGTCACCGTCGTCGGCTGGCTGGAAAATGTCCGGGAGGTCGGCGCGAATTTTGCCTTCTGCGTCCTGCGGGACTTCTACGGCACCACCCAGGTGGTCATTGAGACCGAGGACATGATGCGCCTCATTAAGCCCATCAACAAGGAGTCCACCATCTCCGTCACCGGCACCGTCCGGGAGCGGGAGAGCAAGAATCCCAAGCTCCCCACCGGCGAAATTGAGGTCGTGCCCGAGGAGATTGAGGTGCTGGGCAAATGCATCCACAACCAACTGCCCTTTGAGATCAACAAGAGCAAGGACGCAGACGAGAACACCCGTCTCAAGTACCGCTTCCTGGATCTGCGCAACCCCGCCGTCAAGTCCAATATCGTCCTGCGCTGCCAGGTGGTGGCCGAGCTGCGGCGGCTGATGACCGAGAAGGGCTTTTTGGAAATCACCACCCCCATCCTCACCGCTTCCTCCCCCGAGGGCGCCCGGGATTATCTGGTGCCCGCCCGGAACCATCCCGGCAAGTTCTACGCCCTGCCCCAGGCACCCCAGCAGTTCAAGCAGCTGCTGATGACCGCCGGCTTCGACCGCTATTTCCAGATTGCGCCCTGCTTCCGGGATGAGGACGCCCGGGCTGACCGCACTCCCGGCGAGTTCTATCAGCTGGATATGGAGATGGCCTTCGCCACCCAGGCGGACGTGCTCAGCGTCCTGGAGGACGTGCTGGTGCCCGTGTTCCAGAAATTCGGCAAGTACAAGCGGGTCTCCGCCGCGCCCTTCCGCCACATTCCCTACAACGAGGCCATGGAGCGCTACGGCTCCGACAAGCCCGATCTGCGCATTGACCTGGAGATTCAGGACATCAGCGCCGAGGTGCAGGGCTGCGGCTTTGGCCCCTTCGAGGGCGCGACCGTCAAGGCAGTAGCCGTGGACGATTTCAACCAGGGCCGGAAGTGGATCGATAAGCTCCTGGCGGACGTCGAAATGCAGACCGGCAACAAGGCCTGCTGGGTGAAGGTGGATGAAAATGGCAGCTTAAGCGGAGGTGTTTCCAAGTTCCTCACCGACTGCGCCGGCACGCTCACCGCCAAGCTGAATCTGAAGCCCGGCAGCTTCGTCTGCATGGCAGCGGGCAAGAAGGCCGCTGCCCAGAAGACCGCCGGTGTAATCCGCACCCTGATGGGCAGGCGGATTCCTGGTCACTTTGACGAGGAGCAGTACGCCCTGTGCTGGATCGTAGACTTCCCCATGTACGAAATCGGCGAGGAATCCGGCGCTCTGGAATTCTGCCACAACCCCTTCTCCATGCCCCAGGGCGGCCTGAAGGCGCTGGAGGAGGCGGAGGGAGACGTGGACAAGCTGCTTGCCATCAAGGCAGACCAGTATGACCTGGTGGTCAACGGCTACGAATCCGCCTCCGGCGCGGTACGGAACCACGACCCCGAGATCATGGTCAAGGCCTTCCAGATGGTGGGCCTGGGCGAGGAGGATGTCAAGGCCAAGTTCCCTGCCATGTACAACGCCTTCACCTACGGCGCGCCCCCTCATGCCGGCGCCGCCCCCGGTGTTGACCGGCTGATTATGCTGCTCACCGGCGAGGAATCCATCCGGGAGGTTATCACCTTCCCCATGAACAAAAACGCCCAGGATCTGATGATGGGCGCCCCCACCACCGTGGATAAGAGCCAGCTGGACACCGTGCATATCGCGGTAATCGACGAATAAACGAAATGCCCCGCCGAACAGCGGGGCATCTTTCGTTATCACAGCCGCACGGGCACCGGGTTTCGGATGGTCATAGAATTTTCCGTCACGGCGCAGTCCATGGCGAGAATGTTTACGCCGTTTTCGGCGGCTTCCCGCAGCGCCGCGCCAAAGTCCGGGTCGGTGGCATCATTGGGGTGCAGATACCGGACATCCGCCATTTGAATCACGAACAGCACATACGCGCCGTATCCCTCCCGGGCAGCATGGGTTAAGCCCCGCAGGTGCTTTGCGCCCCGGGTCGTTGGCGCGTCGGGGAAAGCGCACACGCCGCCATCCTCCAGGGTCACGCCCTTGACCTCCAGAAAGCAGGGCGTTGTGTC
Source organism: Bacillota bacterium (assembly GCA_029100605.1). GTDB lineage: Bacteria > Bacillota > Clostridia > Oscillospirales > Oscillospiraceae > Faecousia. The sequence continues at coordinate 9,657 of JAQXPK010000050.1, forward strand.
CTTCGTGAAGGAAAAATCGAACCGGGAATCGCCGTGGACGGTCTCCGCCCGGAGCTGCTGGATTTCTCCGAACCCTCCGGCGCGCAGCCATTCCGCCGCCGCGGCGTTGGGCGCCTGGGAATCCATATTGATAAGCCGGGTTCCTTTTTCCACGGCGATCAGGTCATATCCGGTTTTCCGGGCAGGGTTGGCGGACTTCTCGCACCACACCGTCGCACCGGGAATCAGCAGTTCCCGGCATCGCCCCGTATTTTTCACATGGACAGTCTGCTTCTGAGCGTCAATTTCCACATAGGCGATAAACCGGTTGGGACGATCCAGGAACACCCCGGGGCGCATATTGGCATACTTCATGGTATCCTCCGCAGAAAACGGGGTCAGGCAATTTGCCCGACCCCGTTACCCTTATCCGACCGTTGTCACCATCTGTCCATCCAGGAACATCCAGGTGCCGCCGGGGGCGCTGAGGAACTGCCCGTTGGACAGCGTTACGTCCAGACGAACCGCCAGCTCCTGGTCGTCCTCCATGGCGGGGATGTCAAAACCGGTGCCCGCCAGATCCGCCGTGTAGCTTCCGGGGATTTCAGCTTCTTCCAGAGCCAGCTCCGCTCTCGCCACTTCCTCCTCGTTGAGAGTCAGCACCAGCTCGGCCTTGGAGCAGGTGATGGTTTCGCCCTCGTTGGTGATCTGCGGCGCCTGCACCTCTGCGGAACCCTCGGTAATGGTCAGCTTGCTGCCGTTCTGCTCGGAGGCGGTTACGGTCATGCTGCAATAGGAATTCAGAGCGGACTCCATGTTGAGCAGGGCATCGTCGGTGGGGTTGGCGGGCGTGTTCACGGGAACCTCCGATTGGGTGCCGTCAGCGGCGGTGAGGATCACGAAATAGCTGTAGCCATCCGCCGCATTCAGGTCAGCGGAGGCGGTGTAGGCACTACCGTTCCAGTCACAGGGCACATTTGCCGCGTCCTCGCCCTCCAGGCGGACGACGAAGGCGGCGCTCTGCCCCTCGGCATAGCCGTTGGGGACGGCAGTGAGATTGACGGTGGCACCGTTGGGGCTGCTCCAGGTCGTGGCGGTCAGAGCGCTGGAGGTCAGTTCCAGACTCTGCCCGGTGGCCAGTTCCGGTACAGTTCCCACCTCGGTGACGACAGCCTCTTCCTTGCCGCCGCACCCGGCGAGAACAAACGCAAACACCGCAATCAGGGCAATCACAGTGAAAATCCGCTTTGCTTTCATTCCATTTCCTCCTCTGTTACGCATCAGCCGGAAAAGTCCGGCGCTTGTTTCTATCAGTATACTACAAGTTGTAACACTTTGCAACTATTTGCTGGCAAAACACAGAAAAATTAAAAAATGAGGGGAGGTGTTCAGCCGGAAACCGCTTCCAGCAGCAGGCTGATGCCGTAGATCACCGCCAGGTGGAGGGGGTAGTAGAGATAGAATAGACCTCCGATTCTCCACTTGCCCCTGCAGCCGTTGTACAGAGCCAGCAGCGGCACGGCGCAAAGCCCAAACCACTGGATGCTTCCATAGGAAAGCCCCAGCAGGCACAGTCCCAGGGTCAGCAGCGCCAATTTTTCTCTTCTTGTGCCGCCGCAGTACACCATCACCGGCAGCAGCACGCCCCAGACGCCGTAGTCCACGGCGAAGTCTGTCCCGGATAGCAGCAGCGGCAGTCCCTCGCAGACGAAACACACCCCCGCAAGCGCCCCCACCGCCAGCAGAGCCGACGCGGCGCTCCGCCGTGACTGCGCGGTATCCAGGGCGTAGATCAGGCAGACGGACAGGGTAAAGGCCACGAAAATACACTGGTATACCGATCCGGAAACCAGATAATAGACGATCTGGCACAGCGCCGCCATGGCCGCAAGCCGCCCCAGGTACTTCCCGCGATTGCGGGTATACCGACACCCCTCCGCGATCATGTAGGCGAAAATCGGGAAGGCCAGCCGCCCGAGGATCCGCAGCATCGTCCATCCCGGCAGCAGCTGCAGCCCCACGTGGTCACAGGTCATGGCGATCAGCGCCAGGATTTTCAGTTGGTTTCCGGTCAGGCCGGGGCGTGTTTTTGTTTCCATATCTGCCACCCAGAATAAACAATTATGCATATCGGCTTAACGCAGCAAACCAGAAAACTGGAATTTGGCGTACTGGTGCGGCAGCACCCTTGGCTCTCCCTTTGGGAGAGCTGTCACCGCAGGTGACTGAGAGGGTATCTCAGTACAGCGCACCCTCTCCGTCAAAAATCGAAGATTTTTGCCACCTCTCCCATAGGGAGAGGCAAGGCGGCTGCGCCGCCAAATTCCAATTTGGCGGACAGTTGAGTAAAACCGATAGGAACATTTTGTTTTTTTGGCGGATATTGCTTTTCCCTACCGGGTTTGGTATACTGATACTAGTTTTTCATAAAAAGGTTAAGTACCGTTTTATGAGACCGCGGTTTCGCGGTCAGCGGCATCGCCGCGAAAAACGTAGTCCATACATTTCTCGTCGCCACCGGCGAACTGTGATGTAATCGCAGGATAAAATGGTGTTAACCATTTTATCGAGAAATAGTATGAAGGCAAATCACGCAAGGAGCGAAGGGTATGTTCTCTCTGGATTCCAAATTCATGCGCGGGATGAGTCGGATTGCCGATCTGGTCATTTTGAATCTCGTGTATCTGTTGACCTGTGTTCCCATTGTCACCGTCGGCGCGGCGAATGCCGCTCTGTACACCGTCTGCTTCCGCCTGGGTACGGAGGCGGAGGGCAGTACCGTGAAAGACTATTTCCGGGCGTTTCGGGAGAATTTCCGGCAGGGCACTCTGCTGTGGCTGCTGTTTCTGCTGGTGGGGTCGGCAGCTTGTGTGGACATCCTGCTGTTTTCCCGTCTGGAAGGGTGGATGCGCTGGCTTTCCGCGCTGTTCGTTGTGGCTTTGATCCTGGTGGTCATGATGTTCAGCTATGTCTTTCCTCTGCTGAGCCAGTTTCAAAACGGCTGCAAATCCACCCTGAAAAACGCACTGCTGCTCAGCGTCGGTTATCTTCCCCGCACCCTTTTGATTGGTGTACTCAACGTTCTGCCCTGGGTGGTAATGCTAACCAATCTGTACCTATTTTTACAGGCAGGGATTTTGTGGCTGGTGTTCTACTTTTCCGCCGCCGCATACCTGAACGCCTGCCTGCTGCGCAAAGTATTCGCACCCTACAAGCACGAGGAGGAAGCCGCATGATCGTACGAAAAACCACCCCGGAGGAGGGCCGCCGCATCAACGAGCTGTTTGCCGTCTGCTTTGAAACGCCCTACTCCAACTGCCCCGTCAACCCGGAAAATGACGAGGCCGCCCACTGGGCAGCCTTCGACGATGACGGAGAAATGATGAGCAGTCTGACCATTTCCGACTATACCGTCCAGTTTGACGGTCACGGCTGCAAAATGGGCGGTGTAGGCGCCGTGGAGACCCTGCCGCCCTACCGCCGCCGGGGCGGCATCCGGGGGTGCTTCCAGGCGGCGCTGCCGGCTATGTACGCCGCCGGATACGATTTTTCTTACCTTTACCCCTTCTCCACCGCCTATTACCGGAAATTCGGCTATGAAAACTGCGTCCAGAAATTCTACTGGACGGTGGATCTTTCCCAGCTGAAGCCCCCGAAGGAGGGCGGCAGCTTCCGTCTGGCGGAGAAAAACCGACCGATGACGGAGAAAATCCGGGCAATCGACGCCCTCTGGGAATCCCGCTTCAATATGATGGTGATGCACGAGGGGGACGATTACGCCTGGACGGCAAAAGCCGACCCGGCGGTGAAGCAGGAATTCACCTACGTCTGCTTCGACGCCCAGGGAAAGCCCAACGCCTACACCACCTGCAAGCCGGTGTCCGAGCCGGATGGGCAGAACCTGATTTGCAGCCGATTCTGCTTTGCCGACCGGGCTGGCTTTGAAGAACTGATGCGCCTGTTCGCCAGTCTGGCCTCCGATCACCGGTTCGTGAAATTTTTCACCCCCGCGATTCCCGCTCTGCAGTATCTGATGCCGGAGTGGTCTCTGGGCGCGGCTCAGTGGAGCCTCCAGCCGGCGGGCATGATCCGGGTGGTCAACGTGGAAGCCGTACTGGAAAAAGCCCGCTGCCACGGCAGCGGCAGCGCAGCGATCGGGGTTTACGACGACCAGATTCCCCAGAACAACGGCTGCTTCACCGTTGCCTTTGAAAATGGTCAGGTTCTTCAGGTGGCGCGGGGCGAAGACCCTGACGCGGTGATGCCCATTGGGGTCTTCTCTGCGCTGATTGCGGGTGTTTCGGACTTTGCCGAGGCGAAAGCCGTCTTTCCCGGCCTGGAAATCCGCCGGGACAATCCAAACCTTTCCAAGCTGTTCCGCCGGAAGCGTCTGATGATCGTGGACTATTTTTGACGACCGTATTCGCAAAGCGCCCCGCAGGCGGGGCGCTTTGCGCTTGTCAGCCCCACTTTACAGGAATTTTACAAAACGTCCCTTGTAAATCTTACGGATTTATCGTACCATCAAAGATGAGAAAGTTTGCATTTTGGGAGGAACTGAACCGTGATCTACTGTGTGGAGGATGACGACAGCATCCGGGAGCTGATGCTGTACGCTCTGCGGGCATCCGGCTTTGAGGCGGAGGGCTTCCGGGACGGCTCGGGGCTGTTTGAGGGTCTGAACCGTGCTCAGCCGGAGCTGATTCTGCTGGACATTATGCTGCCCGGAATGGACGGCCTGGAAATACTGAAAACCATTCGTTCCAACCCCGCCACCACCCGAATTCCCGTCATCATGGCCTCTGCCAAGGGGACGGAGTACGACAAGGTGGTGGGTCTGGACGCCGGAGCGGACGATTATCTCGCCAAGCCCTTCGGCATGATGGAGATGGTCTCCCGCATCCGGGCGGTGCTCCGCCGGAGTGCGCCCGCCGCCGCGCCCCAGCTGCTGCAGCACGGCGCGCTGCGGATGGATCCCGCCGCTCACACCGTCTACGACGGCGACCGGCGGGTGGAGCTGACGTTGAAGGAATTCGAGCTGCTGAAGCTCTTCCTGGAGCATCCCGGGCGGGTCTTTACCCGGGATCAGCTCTTAGAGCAGATCTGGAGCACGGATTATGTGGGTGAGACCCGGACGGTGGACGTGCACATCGGCACCCTGCGCACCAAGCTAGGGAAATGCGGCGAGTATATCCGCACCGTCCGGGGCGTGGGCTATCGGATGGAGGCCGAGGAATGACCAAACGCGTCTTTCGTTCCATTTTTCTCGCGGCTCTGGCGGTGCTGCTGTGCGCGCTGGCGTTGACGATGGGGGCGCTGCACACCTATTTTACCGGCGTTCAGCTGGAGCAGCTGGAGCTTCAGACCGCGCTGACCGCCCACGCCCTGGAAAATGAGGGAGTCGGCTACTTTGACGGCCTGGATACCGCCGGCTGCCGGGTCACCTGGATCTCCGCCGACGGCACGGTGCTTTTCGACAACCGCACCAACTCCAGCTCCATGGAAAACCATCTGGCCCGGGAGGAGATCCAGTCCGCACTGTCCGGTGGCAGCGGCACCAGCATCCGCTACTCTGACACGCTGCTGGAACGTTCCATCTACGCCGCCCGGCGTCTGGAGGATGGCACGGTGCTCCGGCTGTCCGTATCCCAAAAATCCGTGCCCCAGCTGGTGCTGGATATGGCAAAGCCGATTGCGCTGGTGCTCATTCTGGCAGTCGCCCTGTCCGCGCTGCTGGCTGACCGGCTGACCAGGAACATCGTGGAGCCGATCAACGAGCTGAATCTGGACGAGCCTCTCTCTAATCGGAATTACGCGGAGATCCAGCCCCTGCTGCGCCGTCTGGACTCCCAGCAGCGGCAGCTGCGCTCCCAGTCTCAGGAGTTGAAGCTGAAACAGCGGGAATTCAACACCGTCACCCGTTCCCTCAGCGAAGGCCTGGTGCTGCTCAACAGCGGCGGCACGATTCTCAGCATCAACCCCGCCGCCGCGAGACTGCTTTCCGTCACCCCCAACTGCCTGGGGGCGGATTTCGCCGTTGCCAACCGCAACGCTGCCATTTCCGCTCTGGTGGAGAAGGCGCTGACCGGGGAAAAGGCGGAGCAGTCCCTGGCTCTGAGCGGCGGCGAATACCTGGCAGCCGCCAGTCCGGTAAAATCGGACGGGACGGTCAGCGGTGTGGTGCTGCTTCTGTTCGACGTGACGGAGCAGCGCAAGGCCGAGGATCTCCGCCGGGAATTCACCGCCAACGTCTCTCACGAGCTCAAAACGCCCCTGCACGCCATCTCCGGCTACGCGGAGCTGATGAAGGACGGTCTGGTGCCGCCGGAGGACACCCGGCATTTTTCTGAGAAAATCTACGCCGAAGCCCAGCGCATGGTGCAGCTGGTGGAGGACACCCTGCGTCTGTCCCGTCTGGACGAGGGCGCGGAGGATATGCAGTGGTCGCCGGTGGATATATACGAGGCTGCGGAACGGGCGGTGCAGGAGCTGACCGGCCCGGCGGAGCTGAAGGACGTGACCATCCGCCTGGAGGGCGAACACTGTGTCATCCGGGGCATTGCCCAGCTGGTGTCGGGCATCCTGTTCAATTTGGTGGACAACGCCGTAAAATACAACAAAGACGGCGGCCTGGTCATCGTGCGGGTGGAGCCGGAGGACGCTCAGGCCGTCCTGACGGTAGCCGACACCGGCATCGGCATTGCGCCGGAGCACCAGGCGCGGGTGTTTGAACGATTCTACCGGGTGGACAAGAGCCATTCCAAGGAAATCGGCGGCACAGGGCTGGGACTGTCCATCGTCAAGCACGCCGCCCTGATTCTGGGCGCAGCCGTGGAGCTGGACAGCACCCCCGGCAAGGGCACCATCGTCACGGTTCGCTTCCCCCTGCCCGGATCGGATGCAGCTGAAAAAGAATAAGGCAGCGCCGCACAATGGGGCAAGGAGATTCGGCCAGAGATTTTGACACAAGCGAAAGTATAAAAAATGTGGGAATACTGGATGTATTTCCCATTTTTCATACTGCACGATTGGGGCTTTAGATCCGCCGAAGCCCGCAGTTCCTATTGTGCGGTGCTGCCCTAACGTCAGCGCCGGAAGACCAGAATGGCCTTCCGGCGCCGATTCGTCTTAGGAAGATTGCTTATCCGAAAAAGCTTGAAGGGAAGCCGCCTGCGTTCCGACCGGAGGACGGCTGGGTATTGGATTCTTTTGCCAGGGCGGACTGAATCTGCTCGCCCACGGTGAGGGTCAGTTCCATGGTCGAGCCCTGACGGTACACTGTCAGCTTCAGCGCATCCCCCACGGCGGCGCTGCCGATCAGATTCACCAGGTCGTTGCTGCCGGTAACGTCCGTGTCGTTAACCCGAGTGATGACATCCCCGGCCTGAAGCCCGGCCTCGGCGGCGGGAGAGTCCGCTGCCACCGACTGCACCGCCGCACCGGCAGGAATGCCGTAGAGCTGGCTCTGCCGGTTCACGTCGGACACGCTGACACCGATGTAGGGCTTGGAGATATAGCCCTTTTCGATGATGCTCTGCACGATGGGCAGCACATGGTTAATGGGAATGGCAAAGCCGATGTTGTCGATGGAGGCGGAGGAGGAAGAGGAGCTGGAGTATTTGGCGTTGGTAATGCCGATGACCTCCCCGTAGAGGTTAAACAGCGCGCCGCCGGAGTTGCCGGAGTTGATGGCGCAGTCCGTCTGGATCAAATCCATGGTCACGGAGCTGGACAATGTCACCTCCCGATCCTTGGCGCTGACAAGGCCCGCGGTGAGGGAGAAGGTCAGCTCGCCCAGCGGATTGCCGATGGCCACCACGCTATCGCCCACATTCAGGTTGTCGGAATCTCCCAGAACCACGGGAGCCAGCCCTTCGGCATCCACCTTCAGCACGGCAACGTCGTTGCTTTCGTCGTAGCCGATGAGCTGAGCGTCGTAGGTCGTTCCGTCATACAGTGCCACGGTGATGCTGTCGGAGCTTTCCACCACGTGGTAATTGGTCAGGATATAGCCGTCCTGGGTGAGGATGAAGCCGGAGCCGGCGGCGGCAGAGGTGGTTTGGAAGCCCCAGTAGTTGGTGGTGATGGAGGTGGTGATGCCCACGGTGGAATTGACGTTGGCAGCGTAAACCTCAGCGGGGGTCATGGTCTTGCCGGTGTCCACGTTCACGGTGTCCAGAACGCTGTTCTCCCGAATGCTCCGGAGCATGGCGGTCTCATTTCCGCCGGAGACCGTCCCAGTCTGCCGGCTCTGATACCAGATGACGCCTCCCGCGCCCAGGGCGCTGCCCAGCAGGGCGAACACCAGCGCCAGAGCGCACAGACGCGCGCCGGTGTGCTTCTTCTTTTTCGGCGGCTGGGGATAGGTGGGGATCTGGGGCTGATAGTAGGTTTCATAGGGTTCGTTCATAATTAGCTGCTTCCTTTCCATTTCGTTTGACCCAACCATACCACCCATTTCTGAAGCAAAGCTGAAACGGTTGTAAAAGAACTGTTAATTTCCGGGTTTTCAGCTTTGCTTCAGAATTGTTTGCTACTATAATGGCATCGTATGAATTGGGAGGAATCTTCTATGAAAATACTGGTCATTGAAGATGAAAAGCTGCTGGCGGATTCTCTGAAAACCCTGCTGGAGGGCAAGGGCTTCGAGGTGGAGGTGGCCTACGACGGCGAGACCGGCGCGGAATACGCCGAGCTGGGCATCTACGATCTGCTGATTCTGGACGTGATGATGCCCGGCATGGACGGCTATCAGGTGGCCCGGCAGGTGCGAGCCAAGCGCTGCACCACCTCGATTCTCATGCTGACGGCGAAATCGGCGGTGGAGGATCGGATTCACGGCCTGAATTCCGGCGCGGACTACTACCTGACCAAGCCCTTTGACACCCGGGAATTGCTCGCCTGCATCAACGCTCTGCTGCGTCGGCAGGGCAAGCAGGTGGACGAGCTGGTATTCGGAAACACGTCCCTGGATTTGGACACCTGCACCCTGGTCTGCGGGAGCAAAAGCGTCCGATTGTCCGCCCGGGAATTCGATGTGATGCGGTTTTTGCTTCAGGCGCAGAACCGGATTCTCTCCAAGGAAATGATTCTCGCCCGGGTCTGGGGCTACGATTCCAACGCCGTGGAAAACCATGTGGAGGTCTACGTGGGCTTTCTGCGGAAAAAGCTGAAGGCCATCGGCTCCAATGTCCGCATTGAAGCCGTGCGCCGCCTGGGCTACCGGTTGGAGGTGGAGGAACCGTGATCAAACGACTGAAGGCCAAATTCATCTGCGTCAACATGGTCATCGTCACCGCCATGCTGCTGGTGATTTTCGGTACGGTGCTCCACTTCACCCAGGCCAATCTGGAGCAGCAGAGCGAGCGAATGATGCAGAGCGTCCTGGAAAATCGGGGGCATCCCCGCCCCGGGGAGCTGTCGGAGCAGGCACAGCTTCCCTATTTCTACGTCAACGTCAACAGCTTTGGGCAGCTGTCCGCCACCTTCGGCGGCTACTACGATTTGACTGACACGGCATCCCTTCAGGAAATGATCACGCTTGCGCTGTCCGATCCGGCGCAGACCGGCGTTTTGGAGGACTACAGTCTGCGCTTTCTGAAGCGGAGCACCCCCTTCGGTCAGTCCATTGCATTTGCGGATATGTCCAGTGAGCTTGCCACCATGCGCAGTCTGGTGAAAAACTGCGCGGTCATCGGCCTTGCCAGCTTCGCCGTCTTTCTGGGGCTGTCCTTCCTGCTGGCCCGGTGGGCGGTAAAGCCAGTGGAAACCGCCTGGAATCAGCAGCGGCAATTTGTCTCCGATGCCTCCCATGAACTGAAAACGCCGCTGACGGTGATTCTCACCAATGCGGAGCTGCTGCAGCAGCCGGGCTACGACGAGGAAGCCAAGAGCCGGTTCGCTGACAGCATTCTCACCATGTCCCATCAAATGCGGGGGCTGGTGGAGAGCCTGCTGGAGCTGGCCCGGGTGGACAACGGCGGGCAGAACATGGTCTTTTCCCGCCTGAATTACAGCGAGCTGGTCACGGACGCCCTGCTGCCCTTCGAGCCGGTGTACTTTGAAAAGGGGCTGACCCTGGAAAGCGAAATCGCGTCCAACATTTTCGTCAAGGGCAGCGCCCAGCACCTGAAGCAGGTGCTGGACATTCTGCTGGACAACGCCTCCAAGTACGCCGCCCCCGATTCCACGGTTCGGGTCATCCTCCGCGCCCAGGGTGGGCACTGTCTGCTATGGGTCGCCAATGCGGGTGAGGAAATCGCCAAAGAGGACTTAAAAAACATTTTCAAGCGCTTCTACCGGGTGGACAAGGCCCGGAGCATGAACCACAGCTACGGGTTGGGTCTCGCCATCGCGGAGGGCATCGTCCACCGCCACAGCGGCAAAATCTGGGCGGAAAGCGGCGATGGAATCAACACCTTCTTCGTCCAGCTGCCCATGGCATAGCGTCGTCATTTATTCACGGACGTGTAACATTTTTTTCAGATTTCCTTCAGCAGATAACACTATAATGGTCGGAAATGGTGGGTGCAAAGCCAAAGGCTTCCCCTTTGGGGTAGCTGGCAAAAATCTTTGATTTTCGACTGAAGAGGCGCGGTACTACGTCCCGTAATTTTGGGCGCTCCGGCGAATTCGGATACCTCTTCCGTCCCGCCTTGCGGCGAGCCACCTTCCCCAGAGGGGAAGGCTTTGTCATCATCCACTCCCAACACGCACATTTTGAGGAGGGCTTGCGTTGATTGAAGTCAACCACTTGACCAAGCGCTACGGCGGGCACACCGCCGTGGACGATCTGTCCTTTACCGTGGAAACGGGGCAGATCTACGGATTTCTCGGCCCCAACGGCGCGGGAAAATCCACCACCATGAACATTATGACCGGCTGCCTCGCCGCCACCTCCGGCAAGGTCACCATCGACGGCTTCGACATCTTCGAGGACGCCGCCCAGGCCAAACGCCGCATCGGGTATCTCCCGGAGCAGCCGCCGCTGTATCTGGACAGGACGCCCAAAGAGTATCTGCGCTTCGTTGCCCGAGCCAAGGGCATCCCCGAGAAGGAAATTCCTGCCCAGCTGGAGCAGGTGATGAACCAGACCGGGACGCTGGACGTGGCGAACCGGCTGATGAAGAATCTGTCCAAGGGCTACCGCCAGCGGGTGGGCATCGCCCAGGCGGTGCTGGGAAACCCGGAGATCATCATTCTGGACGAGCCTACCGTGGGTCTCGACCCCCGTCAGATTCTGGAGATCCGGGAGCTGATCCGCAGTCTCGGCAAAAATCACACCGTCCTTCTCTCCAGCCACATTCTCTCGGAGGTGCAGCAGGTATGCACCACCATTCTAATCCTTTCCAAGGGCAGGCTGGTAGCCTGTGACACCCCGGAAAATCTGGAACGGCTGTTTGCGGGAAAGGGCACCGTGGAGCTGACGGTGGAGGCCGGTGAGACGGAAATCCCCGGCATTCTCGCGGGCGTCGGCCATATTGTAAGCAGCACGGTGAAGCATCAGGAGGACGGCGCCTGCGCCGTGACCCTGGAGCTGGACGCTCCCGCCGGAAACGACATCTGCCGGGACATCTTCTTCGCCTTCAGCCGTGCGGGCAAGGCCATCGTCCGCATGACCGCCGGCAAGGCCAGCCTGGAGGACATTTTCCTGGAGCTGACCGCGTCTGAAAAAGAGGAGGGAGTCCAATGAAAGCGGTATTCCGGCATGAGCTGTCCTCGTATTTTACGGGGGTAACCGGGTATGTATTCGGAGCGTTTGTGCTGCTGTTCACCGGCATCTACACCATGGTGTACAATCTGCAGTCCGCCTCCGTCAACTTTGAATACGTCCTGGGCAGCATGAGCTTTGTGTTTCTCATCATCGTCCCCATCGCCACCATGCGGATTCTGGCGGAGGAGCGGCGGCAGAAAACCGATCAGCTGCTGTATTCCCTGCCCATCACCATGACCCAGGTAGTTCTGGGGAAATTCGCCGCGCTGATGGTGGTCTTCGCCGTGCCGCTGGCCATCGTCTGCCTGTATCCACTGGTGCTGTCCGCCTTTGGCAATGTGTACCTTCCCGCGGCCTACAGTGCCATTGTGGGCTTCTTCTTCCTGGGCATGGCGCTGATTTCCATCGGCGTGTATATTTCCTCCGTGACGGAGAGTCAGGCCGTGGCGGCGGGGGTGTGCTTTGTGGTGATGCTGGTCAACTACTTTCTGGGCGATCTGGCGGGCTTTGCCTCTTCCACAGCCTATTCCTCCCTGGCGGCTCTGGCGCTGACGGCGCTGATTCTCTGCTTCGTGGTTTACTGGATGACGAAAAACGGCTTCGCGTCGCTGATCCTGGCGGCAGTGCTGGAAGCGGGGCTGATCGGGTGGTATCTGGTGGATTCCTCCCGGTTTGAAGGGCTGTTCCCTGCCATCATTTCCAAGCTGAGCCTGTTTGAGCGGTTCTACACCATCGTCAACGGCGTATTCGACGTTACCGCCATTGTGTACTATCTGTCCATCGCCGGATTTTTCCTGTTTTTGAGCGTGCAGTCCATGGAGAAGCGGAGGTGGAGCGAATGAAAAAGCCCAATTTCAGCTGGAAGAAGGTCGGCGCGTCCTTCTCCACCCGTTCCTTCCGGGCGGGCGGCTACAGCGTCATCGTCACAGCCGTGGTGCTTGCCATCGTCATTATGATCAACGTTCTGGCCTCCGCCCTGCCCGCTTCCGTCACCAAATTCGACACCACTTCCAGCCGTCTGTTCACCCTGTCCCAGCAGACGGAGCAGATCGTGTCCGGGCTGACGGAGGATGTCACCGTTTTCTGGATTGTGCGCAGCGGCAAGGAGGAAAGCTACCTGGAAACCCTGCTGGATCGCTATGCCTCTCTCAGCAGCCACATCCGGGTGGTGAAAAAAGACCCGGACGTGTTCCCCACCTTTACCCAGCAGTATACCGACAGCTTCACGGAGAACAGCCTGATCGTTCAGTCCGGGGAGCGGTTCCGGTATGTGGACTACAACGACATTTTCGTGCTGGATTACTACAGCTATTACTACTACGGAACCCAAAACTGGAGCTTCCAGGGGGAAAGCGAGCTGACCAGCGCCATTGATTACGTGGTCAGCGAAAGCCTTCCCAAGGTTTATCTGCTCACCGGTCACGGCGAGGGCAGCCTTTCCGACACCTTCACCTCCGCTGTCAAAGCTCAGAATCTGGAGACGGCGGAGCTGTCCCTGCTGACGCTGGAAACCGTACCCGCCGACGCCGACTGCATCCTCATCAACGCCCCCCAGAGCGACATCTCTCTGGAAGAGCAGAGCAAGCTCCGGGAGTACCTGGGCAACGGCGGCAATCTGTTTCTCATTACCGATCCCCCGAAGGAAGGAAGGCTCACCAATCTGGAAGCGCTCATGGCCTCCTATGGCGTCAACACCGTGGACGGCATCGTGGTGGAGGGCGATCAGAAGCACTATGTCTGGGGCACGCCCTATTACCTGCTGCCGGACATGGCCTCCCACGACATTACCCAGGCGCTGAAGGACGGCGGCTACCACGTGCTGCTGCCCATTGCCCAGGGTCTGACGGTGAGCGACGGCCTGCGGGACACCCTGTCCGTCACCAGTCTGCTTACCACCTCCGCTTCCGCCTTCTCCAAGGCAGCGGGATACAATCTGACCACCTATGAAAAAGAAGAGGGCGACACGGACGGCCCCTTCTCTCTGGCGGTTGCCATTACCGACACCGTGGAGGACGGCATCACCAGCGACATCGTCTGGGTGTCCTCCGCCGCCCTTGTGGATGATCAGGCCAATGTTCAGGTTTCCGGCGGCAACCAGGACTTCTTCCTCAACACTCTGAGCTACCTGTGTCAGGCGGAAACAACGGATCTGGGCATCCACGCCAAGTCCCTGAGCAGCGAATCGCTGAGCATGAACAGCGCCACGGTATCCCTGCTGACCATCGCGGTGGTAGGCGTGATCCCCCTGTGCTATCTGGCAGTGGGTATCGTGATCTGGGCAAGGAGGAAGCGCAGATGAAACGAGGAAAAAAGCTATTGCTCCTGCTGATTGTGCTGGCGCTTCTCACCGGCGCCACCGCAGCAGTGAAGCTCACGGTGAAGGACGACACCCAGCCGGAGGAAGCCGCCGCCACGGTTTTCTCCCTGAACCCGGACGAGGTCACCAAACTGGGGTGGGACTACAGTGAGAAGGTCTCCTTCACCGCCGGGGAGAGCGGTTGGGTGTGCGACCAGGACGCGGCCTTTCCCGTGGATGAGACCTATCTCACCGCCATGCTGGACGCCCTGACGGAGGTCACCTCCACCAAAACCATCGAAGCCCCGGAAAATCTCGACCAGTACGGTCTGGAGGTTCCCGTCTGCAAAATCACGGTGTCCGACGGGGAGGACCATACGCTGTCCATCGGTCTGGAAACCGCCGTGGGCGGGCAGCGGTATTTTACCAACGGGGACGGAAACGTATATCTGGTGGACGACGCCCTGCTGGAGGCCTTTCAGTACGGGCTGTATGACGTGCTGAAGCACCAGACCCTGCCGGAGGTGGAAAACCTCTCCGGTCTGACTGTGGAAGTTCCCGGCGGCGGGTATACCATCGCCCGTCAGGAAGGAAGCAATCTAACCTATTCCGATGACTACGTCTGGTTCTGGGAAAACAGGCCTCTGGACAACGAGCTGACCGGAACCCTTCTCTCCACGGTGACGAATCTGAATCTGAGCCGGTGCGTGGACTATCACGCGGAGGATCTGTCTCAATATGGTCTGGAGGCTCCCTCGGTCACGGCAACGGTGCTGGACGGCGGCGCGGCGTCCTACACGCTGGAAATCGGCGATACCGACGGGGACACCTGTTATCTGCGCCTGAAGGATTCCCCGATGGTCTATCAGGCGGATGCCGCGCTGTACAACACGCTGCGCTACACCACCTACGCCGACCTGCAGCCTGACGATGTGCTGCTGATGGACTGGGATACGGTGCAAAGCGTAGCCGTGGCATTGGACGGCAGCGAATACCGTCTGGAGCGGACGGTCGAAAAGACCGCCGCCGAGGACGGAACCGCCACGGTGGAAACCGTCTGGAAGCGGAATGGACAGTCCGTTGCTCTGGCTCCCATTCTGGACAGCCTCACCGCCATGACTTCCAACGGCTACGCCTCCGGCCTGACCCCGGAGGGGGAGCCGGAAATCACCTTCCGCATTTACCGGGAGCGGGAGACTTTCTCCCAGGTGACCCTCAGCTTCTACGCCTACAATTCCACCTCCTGCCTGGTGACCCTGGACGGGGAATCCACCGTCACCGTCCGCCGGGAGGACGTGTCTGATCTGATCGCGTCGGTTCAAGACCTTCTGGCGTAAAAACCCGGCCGGAAACGCGGCAAACCCGCGTTTCCGGCCTTTCCTCTTGCATATCCCGTTGCGCCGTGGTAGAATATCCATGAGAAACGTGGAAAACCGCTGTTTGGCGTGCCAAAGCCTTCCCCTTCGGGGAAGGTGGCAAAAATCTTTGATTTTTGACTGATGAGGGGCAGTACTGCGGAGCAATCATCCGGAGCGTTTCGGCGAATTCGTACTGGGGCAACC
>JAQXPK010000051.1 GCA_029100605.1 Bacillota bacterium
TTAACCCAGCAAACCAGAAAATCGCAGTTTGGCGCACCAAAGCCTTCCCCTTGAGGGGGAGCCTTTGGTCTCCCGTAACGAACCGAGCAATGCCCAATGGCGTAACGACCATAGACCACCCGGGCACGCATTGTCAGCGGCCGCTGGCCGCCACCTCATCAGTCAAAAATCAAAGATTTTTGACAGCTTCTCCTCAAGGAGAAGCCTTGGGCATTGCGCGTTAAATTCCAGTTTGGCGCGCAGCCGCCTTGCCTCTCCCTATGGGAGAGGTGGCAAAAATCTTCGATTTTTGACGGAGAGGGTACGCTGTACCGAGATACCCTCTCAGTCACCTGCGGTGACAGCTCTCCCAAAGGGAGAGCCAAGGGTACTGCCTTAGAAAAACAGCGGCGATGCCAGAGGCGCGGGAAACGAATTGGAGCCTGCCTCAAAATAAGGCAGGCTCCGTTGCGAAACCACAATCAGGGCATCATATGAACGTTTAAGTGGGGGTAGGTCATGGCGATGCCCTGCTCGTCGAACACGTCCTTGACCCGCTGGTTCAGGGCGTAGTACACGTCCCAGTAGTCCTCGGACTTACACCAGACCCGCAGGGTGTAGGCAATGGCGCTGTCGCCGTAACTGTCCACATAGGCGCAGGGGGCGGGGGTCAGAAGAACGTTGTCCATGGTTCCCGCCTGCACCAGCGCGTCAATGACCTGCTGAGTGGGCGCGTCATAGGAGGCCGTCACCCCGATGTCCACCCGGCGGGTTCCCGCCGCCGTGTAGTTGACGATCTGCGCCGCTACCACCGCGCTGTTGGGAATGGACACCAGCTTGTTGTCCATGGTGGCCAGCCGGGTATAGGTCATATTGATCTCCTGCACCGTACCGGCCTGCCCGGCAATTTCCACATAGTCGCCGGAATGGAAGGGGTGGGTGGACAGAAGCACGAAGCCCCCGATGACGTTGGTCAGCATATTCTGCAGAGACAGGGAAATTGCCAGGGTCAGTACACTGGCAAGCGCGACGACACCGGTCACGTCAATGCCCAGGCAGGAGGCCACATTCAGCCCCAGCAGGATGTACAGAACCGCCTTTGCCAGAGACAGGATCAAACTGTGGGCGGCCTTTTCCAGCTTGGTTTTCTCCAGCCCCTGGCGCAGCAGCTTCATCGCCAGGCGAATTGCCAGAATGCCGATTACCAGCAGGATGACGGCGTTGAAGATCCGGTCAATGACTCCGGTGCCGAGAGATTCAAAAAAAGATTGGAACATGGAAACACAGACTCCTTACGTGATTTGCCGCATTCGGATGTGTCCATGATACACCGAAACCCGGGAAATAGCAAGCCTTACTGCGCGGCTTCTTCCTTCTTCTCCAGCTTCACGGTGCGCTTCATGGCAACGCTGCAGGCGATGTCGCCCAGCACGTTGCAGCAGGTCGCGCCCATGTCGCACAGGGTGTTGATGCTGATGTACACGCCCATGACCCCGGCGGGCAGTCCCGCGATGGAGGACAGAGCCGCGAAGCAGGCGATGGCGCTGCCGGGAACGCCGGGGGCGCCGATGGACAGCAGGGCGTTGGACAGCATGATGACCACCATCATGCCCAGATTCAGCTCCACGCCGCAGGCGTTTGCGAAGAACACGATCATGAAGGACATGATTATGGACACGGCGTCCATGTTAATGGTGGCGCCCAGGGGCAGAGCCAGGGAGGAGATCTCGTTGGGCACGCCCATTTCATCGGCGCAGCGCTTGCTGATGGGGATGGTCGCCGCGCTGGAGCAGGTGCCGAAGGCGGTCAGCGCCGCGGGCATGACGGACTTGAAGAATTTCCCCACCGGGTATTTCCCGAAGAATTTCACGATGCCGCCGTAGACCAGCACAATGTAGAAGAAATAGGTGACGTACATGGCAACCAGCACGCCGCCCAGGGCGATCATGGTCTGAACGCCGTTGGCGTACATCACCGCCGCGATGGAGCAGAACACGCCCACGGGGGTGCAGTACATGACCCAGGAAACCACTTTAATGCAGATGGCATGGAAGCTTTCGCACAGCTTCACCACCGGCTCCGCCTTCTTGCCCAGGGTCAGGCAGGCGATGCCCACAATGACGGCGAACACCAGCACCTGGAGCATATCGCCGTTGGCAAAGGAGGCGATGGGGTTGGCGGGGATCAGATTCTTCACGGTGTCTAGAAGGCTGGTAAATTTGGCGGCCTCCACGGTGGATTCCATCATCTGGATGGAAACGCCCTTGCCCAAGCCCAGCAGCCGGGGCAGGAACAGACCCAGAATGCTGGCAAACAGGGTGGTGCCCACAAAATACAGCACGGACTGCCCGCCCACCTTGCCGGTGGCGCTGACGGAGCCGATGCCCTGAATGCCAATGATCAGGCTGCAGAACACCAGGGGGTAGACCATCATCCGCAGAGCGTTCATGTACAGGCTGCTCACCGTCTGAATGACCGGCAGCAGGAATTCATACCGTCCCGGCATGAACAGGCCGAAGAGGATGCCCAGCACCAGACCAATGAAAATCGCCAGGGTGATGTTCAGCTGTTTTTTCTTTTTCATAGCGCGTCTCTCCTTATCTTTATAAATAAAAAAAGCCCGTCCTCTGAAACCAGAAGACGAGCGAGACTGCCCGTGGTACCACTTCTCTTCACCCCGGAAAACCGGAGCCTTTCAGCGTCCGACAACGCCTTTTGCTGTAACGGGCAATCCCGTCGCGCCCTACCGTTTCCGCTTAAGCGCGCCGCTCCGGAGCCATGTTCCCCCACCGCCAAGCCGTCCCCTTTCAGCGCTTGGGGGACTCTCTGCGGACCCGGCAAATGGGGTACTCTTTCCTTCACCGCGTTTTGTCATTCACTTGCCGCCATTATACGCCCGGCGCGGGGGAATGTCAAGAAAAAAGCGAAGCAACAGGGCGGAAAGAAGGCGGAATGAATTTGCGGGGGCATCCCCGCCACGCATTGCCCGCGGCGACCCGCCGCCAAAGCCTTCCCCTTCGGGGCAATGTCATCAACTTAAGGATTCCATTTTAACGTGTCAAAATAATTGCCAAAATATTGGTAAAAATGCCAATTGACAAATCAAAAATTACTTCAAAATCAAGATGAAATCTCGATTTTGGAGGGATTCTTATGAAATCCACGAAGTTTTACCTTGAAATAGTCCGTTTTCTGCACTACATTATTTACGATGACTATTTTTGCCGCAGATCTACAAAACGGCAAATGGATT
>JAQXPK010000052.1 GCA_029100605.1 Bacillota bacterium
TTTTGATGAGATTACCCGCTATTATTACAAAAATCGTCCCGTAGGGACACAATCATTGCCAACTGTCAATTGTCAATTTTCAATTCGGCGAGGCCGCTAAATTCCAATTTTCTGGTTTGCTGAGTTAAGCCGATATGCATATAATTTTTTCTCCCGCGAAACCGCCGCCAGAATTTGTCGAGTATAAAAGCAGAAGGTCAAATACAATGAGGAGGTAATCATATGAAAAAATGGACTGCATGGATTCTGACCCTGTGCCTGACAGCCGCGCTGCTGGTCGGCTGCGGCAGTGGGAAATCGTCCTCCGCCAATTATGATAGAGCCCCCGCCGAAGTGTCGGATGAAGTGGGCTATTATGATATGGCGGAAACGCAGGCTGCCGGCGCCCTGGCGGACAACGGAACCGGGGACGCATCCGTTCTGCCCGAGGGTCGGAAGTGGATCGTCACCGTGAATCTGTCCGCGGAAACGGAAGACCTGGACGGCCTGATGGCATCCCTGAATGAAAAAATCGCCGCGCTGGAGGGCTATGTGGAGGATCAGGACAGCTACAATGGCAGTATGTATTCCTCCCGCCGCTACCGCAGCGCCAGCCTCACCGTTCGGATTCCGGCGGAGCGGGTGGAGGAATTCACCACCCAGGTTTCGGGAATCGCCAATGTGGTGTCCACGAGCATGAGTCGTCAGGACATCACCCTGAACTATGTGGACACGCAGAGCCGGGTCACGGCGCTGAAGGCCGAGGAAGCCCGGCTGCTGGAGCTGATGGAGCAGGCGGAAACCATGGCAGACCTGCTGGAGATCGAAAGCCGCCTGACGGATGTGCGCTATGAGCTGGAAAACCGCGCCTCCCAGCTGCGGCTGTACGACAACCAGGTGGACTACGCCACCATCTACTTATCCATCGAGGAGGTTCAGGAGTACACCCCCGTGGAGGAGCCGACCCTGTGGGAGCGGATCAGCGGAGGCTTTCTGGACAGCCTGAAGCGTCTGGGAGACGGAATGCTGGACATTATGGTGTGGATCCTGGTCAGCTCCCCCTTCCTGCTGGTGCTGGGAATCCTGGCGGCGGTGGTCGTCGTCATTGTGAAAAAGCACCGGAAGCATAAGAAAGCCGGGAAAAAGCAGAACACCGGAACGCCGCCGGAGGACGGAAGCGCCCCCGCGGATCACGCGTGAGCGCAGGGTACAGCTCCAGCCTCTAAGGCAGCACCACACAATGGGAGCTGCGGGCTTCGGCAAATCGCCTTGCCCCATTATGCGGTATTGCCCTAAAAACCGCCGGGGGGGCGCGGAGGGGCGGGGCGGGGTTGTTTTTGGGGGCTGCGGCAAAGCGCCTTGCCACATTTTGGGTTATTGCCAAAAAACCCGCGGGGCGCGCCAATCGGCGCGCCCGGTTCTTTTATACGGCACTTGCCGCTGCCTCGGCGGCGGGCTTCTCTGCCTTCCAGGACAGCTCTTTGGGGTAGAAGAACCGCAGCTTTTCCGTCGCTACGGAGATGTCCATGGCGGCCGCTGTGCGCAGCTCGCCGTCCAGGTTGATGGCGGTGGGCTTGTCGCAGGTGATGTGCAGATGATCCGTCCGGAAATGGCGGATAATGTCGGGATACAACCGGTACTGTCCGTTTTTGTACTTGCCGATGATGGCGGGCACCTGCAGACGGCTCACCTTTTTCACCAGCAGCACGTCCAGAATCCCGTCGGTGGGGTCGGCCTCGGGTACAGGGTTAAAGCCGCCGCCGTAGAACCGACCATTGCAGACGCAGACCATGGTCTGCTCCGCGTCGATGGTCTCGCCGCACAGTTCGATGATGTAATGCTCCGCGATGCCCCTGACCACGTTCACCACTGTGGAGGCGGCGTAGGCGCGGAAGCCCTGGAGCAGAGGCAGACGCTTGTACCGGGCAACGTCGGTGCCGATGCGGGCATCCAGCCCTACGGAGCAGACGTTCAGGGCGTAATCGTCGTTGCAGCGGATCAGATCCAGGGTCACTTCCCTGGCGTCAAGCAGCCGCTCCAAATCGGAAAAGGCGGCGGGGTCATCGAAAATACGGACGAAGTCGTTTCCGCTGCCGCCGGAATAGGCGGTGACTGCCACGTTGTCAAACCCCGCCGCGCCGGCGGCGATCTCGTTGAGGGTGCCGTCCCCGCCGCAGGCATAAACCTTATAGTCCTCGCCGGTTTCGGCGGCCTGTCGGGCAAGACGGCGGCATTCCCCCGCCGCCTTGGACACTTCAATGCGGTAATCCAGCCCCCGGGAGCCGCAGGCGGACTGAATGGCCTCGGTGTACTGCTTCGTGTGATCCCAGCTGCCAGCCGCCGGGTTGATGATGAACAGGTGTTTCATGGCAGTCGCTCCCTTTTCTATCTCTGCGGCGCCTCGCCGCCAAATTGCAGTTTGGCGTGCCAAAGCCTTCCCCTTCGGGGAAGGTGGCTCGCCGCCAGGCGAGACGGATGAGGGGTGCCCGGTACAAATTCGCCGCAGCGTATCGATTCCCGGAGTGAAGTACCGCCCCTCATCAGT
>JAQXPK010000053.1 GCA_029100605.1 Bacillota bacterium
CTCATCGTCGTGTCCAGCCCCATGGTGTGCAGCGGCTATTGGGCGCTGAGCCTGTTTCTGTGGGCGTGCCTGCTGCTGGTGAGCTTGAAGCTGCTGAAGCGGGCGGCGTGACTCCTTCGCTTTGCGTGCTTGTCGGGATAAACCGGCAAAGCGACAAATTGGAATTTGTGCACCAAACGTGATCGGCCTACGGCCGACGCAATGCTGCGCATTGCGGGGGACGGATTGCCACGCCAGTGTGCGCACTGGCTCGCAATGACATACCGCTGTAATGCTCCACTACGTAAGGATAGAGGGAAAACAGAAAACGATGTCATTGCGAACCAGCCATCAGGCTGGTGTGGCAATCCGTTTTCTCCAGCATTCGCAGAATGCCATCGTTCCGAAGGAACGATAAATTGCAATTTTCTGGTTTGCTGCGTTAAGCCGATAGGCACATTATGCTTTGTGCATATCGGCTTAACTCCGCATATCGGCAAAATTGCAGTTTTACGGCGCAACCGCCTTGCCCTATGGGAGAGGTGGCAAAAATCTTCGATTTTTGACGGAGAGGGTACGCTGTACCGATATACCCTCTCAGTCACCTGCGGCGACAGCTCTCCCAAAGGGAGAGCCAAGGGTACTGCCGCACCAGTTTGTCGGGCAGCTGAGTAAAACCGATAAGCACTTTATGCTTTTTCTTGGTTCAATCTGGCCTGCATGGCGTCAAGACACCGCTGGCGCAGATCGTTGGCAGCTTCCCGCTGGGGCAAGGTGGGATCCGGGGTCACCGCCGGGAGAATGTGCAGATGCAGGCAGGGCTTCCGCTTCCAAAAAAACAGACCCCGGGGCGGCTCCTGGGTGATGACCATGGGCACAACGCTGACGCCGTTGTCCGCCGCCAGCCGAAAGGCGCCGCCCTTGAAGGGACGGAGGGCGGTATCATAAGGGATCAGCACACCTTCGGGATAAATCTGTACCAGCGCTCCCTCCGCCATGGCCTTTCCCATCTCGTCAAACAGCCGCCCGATCTGGTGGGGAGACTTGGTCACAGGCACCGCGCCCAGCCAGCGGATCAGATGCCGGATTACCGGAATTTTGAAGTTGCTTGCCAGAGATACATAGTAAAGCTCCCGGGGGAAAAGAGCAAGGCCGATCATGGTACAGTCCAGGGGATGGACATGATTGCAGATCGTCACTCCGCCGCCTTCCAGAGACTTCAGGTTCTCCCTGCCGTCGATTTTCAACCCCAGCATCAGGGTGTCCAGCACCCGCAGAATCACCACGGCAAAGCACCGAAACAGACCCCGGCTCAGGCGTGCCAAAGGACCCGGGCGGTAGCGGTAATCGTCCCCCACGGTGAAGGAGAAGGGCTGCCACATATGGATTACATGACCCTCCGCGTCGGGAACACGCTGGGTAGGTTCTGCCGGCATTCGACTCACCTGCTTTCCGCGATGGCCTGACGGAACATCTCTTCGGCCTTGGAAACGCAGTCCTCCAGATTGTACTTCCGGGCGGACTGGGCGTAGAGCCGCTCCATTTGGGCTTTTTCCTCGGGATGCTCGATCCAGTAGTCTATTTTCTCCGCCAGATCGCCGCTGTCCCCGGCGCGGAACAGGCTCCGTTCGTCCAGGGCAAACTGAGGCGTGGCAGACTTGGGGCTGTCCGCAATCACGGGCACCAGGCCGCTGGCGAAGGCCTCCATACAGGACATGGCTTCGATTTCCACGTCCGCCGGGTGGACGTACAGATCGCCCTGAGCCAGCAGCTCCATCAGCTCTGTCTTCTGGAAAAAGCGGATGGTCACGGGAAGTCCCAGCCGGGCGGCCTGTTTCTCGAGGTGCTTTTTCCGGGGGCCGCTGCCCGCCAGAATCACGCGAATGCGTTCCCGGTAGCGGGACTTCGCCACTGCGTCCAGCAGGACATCCTGCCGCTTCTCCCGGGACAGCCGTCCCACCATGACGATGACGAATCTGTCCTGTAGCTGCGCCGGTTTCGGCAGCTTGCTGTAACGGAAGTCCGGGTCGATGCCGTTGGAAATCACGTGAAGCTGCCCCGGATAGCCGAAGCGCTTCAGCTGCCCGGCAATAAAGGCGCTGGGGCAGTGGATATGGGTGCAGTATTTATAGATATAGTGTCGGAACCAGTAATAGATCCCCTTGTTGATCCAGGCCACGTTGCCCAAATAGATGGAGGAGGTAATGTTCTCCGGCTGGACGTGGAACGCGGCGGTGTATGGCACGCCCAGCTTCCGCGCCAGGAGAATTCCGGCATGGGACAGGGCGAAAGGCGTCAGAAAATGGGCCACGTCCGCCCAGCGAAGCGCCTCCTCCAGAAGCGCCTTGTCCACCTTGGCGAAGAACATACCCTGGGAACGAACCAGACCGTCGAAAATGGGAATATACTGCTTTTTCAGCAGATACCCAGGGTGCTCCGGGTCGGCCTGCTCCGGGGTACCGTAGCTGATGACCCGCACCTCGTGACCGTGGGCGCGAAGGACGGCGGCAAAACGGCGGGCGGTGATGGTGGTGCCGTTGTTGGCCATATAATACTGGTCGGTGACCAGAAGGATTTTCATGGGTTTCTGAATTGCGGGATTGTCCATAGGCTTCCTCTCTTCTCTCAAGGCTCCCCGGTCTGCGACGGAGCTTTGGCGCGCCCCTTCCACAGGCGGTAAAAGATGCCTGCCATCTCCTCCGGTGTCTCCCGGCAGCCGCCCACCATCCACTTCCGAAGGATGTTATAAAACGCGCCGAAATATCCGGCAAAATAGTATTCGTCCGCCGTTCCGGCAGAAAATGCGCCGGAGGGCAGATTCAGCTGCATCAGGAAATCCACCAGCAGCGGGAGCAGGTCGCCGGAGCAGAAGGCGGAAAACAGCTCCTTCTGCCTGCCGATATACTGCCAGGCTGACAATATGGCATCATAGGAGTCCAACTGCTCCGGGATGTCACAGTTTTGGAACAGCTCGTTCACCGCCTTTTCCAGGTAGGAGCGAATCACGTCCTCTTTGCTGCGGAAATTCCGGTAATAGGATACCCGGGCGACCCCGGCTTCCCGCACGATGTCCGACACGGTAATGCTGGAAAAGGGCTTGACGCGCATCAGCGCAAGAGTCGCCTGGCAGATTTTCTCCCGGACGATCCGGTTGTTCTCGTAGCGCTTGTCCAAGAAGAGCCCCCCTTCCAAAATGTGAAACAATTTGTACCAGATACAGATTATACCACATTTCTCTCCGTTGTCAAGGACATCGGCAGCGGCGACGGTTTTCTCTGCGGGACAAAAAGGAGCCTTCCGTTTCCGAAAGGCTCCAGGTGTTATGCGTTTGCGGGCGTTTTCCGTCGGAAGGAATAGCCCTGCTTTTTCATGCAGTAGAAATAGGCGGGGAACAGGAACACGTCCGCCATCACCCAGGCGGCGGGGCTGGCAAAGCAGGCGGCGGCGTAGCCGAACACCGGCACCAGGCACAGGCCGAACACGCCCCGGGCCACCATCTCAAACACCCCCGCGAACACCGCCAGCTCCGAATAGCCCAGACCCTGGATGGTAAAGCGGAGCAGATTCACGAACAGAAGGGGAATGTAAAACGCTGCGTTGATCAGCAGAAACTGCTGACTGAGGGGCACCACCGTAGCGATGGTTTCCGCGTCGGAGGTGTCCAGGAACAATGTGGTCATGGCGCCGCCCCCCAGCCAGAGAACCGCGAGAATCACCAGGGAAAAGACCACGCCCAGCACCGTGCAGTCCTTGATGCCCTGATGAATGCGCTCCGGTTTTCCGGCACCCAGGTTCTGCCCGGCAAAGGTGGCGGCGGTGGTGCCCATGGCGTCGAAGGGGCAGACGCACAGCATACTGACCTTGCTTCCGGCAGTGACCGCCGCCATGGCGGAAGCACCCAGGCCGTTGACCGCCGTTTGCAGCAGGATGCTGCCGATAGCGGTGATGGAATACTGCAGTCCCATGGGCAGTCCCATGTTCAGGAGCTTCCGGATGTAGATTTTCCGGGGTTGGAGATCGTCCCGGGACAGATGGAGAATGGGGAACTTCTGGGAAATGAAGTACAGGCACAGCACACCGGAAATCAGCTGGCTCAGCAGCGTCGCCCAGCCGGCACCCGCCACGCCCATCCGCAGCACCATGATGAACACAAGATCCAGCAGCACGTTCAGCAGGCTGCACACGATCAGAAACACCAGAGGCGTTTTGGAATCCCCCAGAGAGCGGAGAATCCCGGAAAGCAGATTGTAGAGCATGGTCGCGGGGATGCCCAGGAAAATAATGAGGATGTAGTCGTAGGCATAGCGGAAGGTGTCCTCCGGCGTATCCATCCACACCAGAATCCGGCGGCACAGCAGCGTGGTGGTCAGAGTCACCACCGCGGCAATGACGCAGCACAGCCAGATCATATTGCCCACGAACCGGCGAAGCCCGTCAAAGTCCTTCTGCCCGAATTTCTGAGCCACGGGAATGGCAAAGCCGGCGCACACGCCGTTGCACAGTCCCAGCACCAGAAAGTTGATGGAGCCGGTGGAGCCAACGCCGGCCAGGGCGTCCACACCGAGGAATTTGCCCACCACGATGGTATCCACCATGCTGTAGAACTGCTGGAACAGCAGGCCGAAAATCAACGGCAGCATGAAGGAGAGAATCAGCTTCATGGGGGATCCGGTGGTCAGATCCCTGGTATGTGTATCAGACATATTGTGCCCCTCTTTTTCGTGTTTTGCACAATATTCTATACGCTATTTTGTGCAATGTCAATAGTTTATTAGCAAAGACCCGGAAAAATCCCACGTTGCTTCCGGCGGCAATCCGGACAGAAAAAGAGGACGGGCAGTGATGCCCGTCCTCTTGGGGAAACGAGGGTTTGATTACTTCAGGTTGCCCAGCCAGGTCACGTTGACGTTGGTCACGGCAGGCTCGGCGGTGGTGTCGTTGGAGACGGTGATGGTGCCGTCGTACAGACCCTTCACCAGGGCGGCGTAGTCCTCAGCGGTGAACTTGCCGTCCTCGAACAGGGTGGTCTCAGCCAGCTGTACGTAGTTAGCGGAAGGATCGTCGCCGGACACCAGGCCCAGAGTCTCGATCTTACCGGCGTAGTTCGCCCAGTTGCCGTTGACAATGACATCGGTCAGGGTGTCCACGGTGGTGGGATACAGACCCTTCATAGCGGAGGTCACGGTCATGCCCTCGCCGTACTGACCGTCGATGATGGCCTTCTGGTCAACGTCAACACCGATGACCTTGCCGCCGACCTTCTTGGCAGCTTCCGCAGCGGAGGTGTAGATGCCGCCGCCGCAGGCGAACACGACCTCGGTGCCGTCAGCGTACCAGGTGTCCATCACAGCGGTGATGTCGGCATCGCCGTAGAACTGGTTGCCGTAAGCGTACTTCATATCCACGGTGACGCCCAGCTCCTTGGCAGCGGCGTCAACGCCCTGCACATAGCCGTAGCCATAGCGGATAACAGCGGGGACAGCCATGCCGCCCAGGAAGCCCAGCTTGGTGTAGCCCAGCTTCACAGCGGCGTAACCGGCCATGTAACCAGCCAGCTCTTCCTGGTAGATGGCGCAGTAGACATTGCTCATGTCCACATAGTCCTCCAGCTTCCAGTTGTCGGGGTTGTAGTCATAGCTCTCGCCCTTGTTGGCAACGGCAGCCTCCAGCAGGTCGCCCTTCGCCACGTCCAGCGCGATGAACTTCACGTCGGGATAGTTGGCGGAAACCTCGGCAATGGTGCCGCCGAAGGCGTAGCCGGGCATCACGATGACGTTGTAGCCCTCCGCAATGGCCAGTTCGACAGAAGCCACACGACCGGCGGTGTCGTTGGATGTGGGCTTGTAGTACTTGGTCTCAACATTGTTGTCCTTGCCGAAGGCCACGACGGCTTCCCAGGTGGTCTGGTTGAAGGACTGGTCGGTGATGTCGCCGTAGTCAGTAACCATGGCAACTCTGTAGTCACCGGCGGCAGAATCCTTGCCGGAGCCGCAGGCAACCAGGCTCACGGACAGAGCCAGAACCAGCAGCAGAGCCAGAATCTTCTTCATGTTTGCATACCTCCATAAAAATATCAAGTCTTGGGTGCTTTCGCATACCATATTTATTGTCGCACATTTGGAAGAAAAAATCAATAGAGATTCCGTGAAAACCCCGCATTTTTCAGGAGAATTTCCATATTGTCCGTGTCAGGCGTGCATATGTTCTCCGGCAGAAAAACTGAAGGGAAGGATCTCCGCCAGGGTATGGGTCTCGTAGCCCTCCGGGGTGATCATATAGATGAGAAAATCGTCCCCGCAGAATTCCCGCATCACCTGGCGGCAGACCCCGCAGGGGGGAAACGCGCCGGTGATGACCCCGTCCTTCCCGCCGCAGACGGCGATGGAGACAAAATCCCGGTGCCCGTCGTAGACCGCCTTGAAAAAGGCGCTGCGCTCGGCGCAGACCGTGGGGGTGTAGGATGCGTTTTCGATATTGCAGCCCTGATATACCGTGCCGTCGGCGCACAGCAGCGCCGCGCCCACCTTGTAGCCGGAATAGGGCACATAGGCATGGGTCATGGCCTCTTTGGCAAGCGCACATAACCTTTCAGGTGTCATTTTGAATATACCTCCCATCTGAGGCGGAGTGGGATGAATCAACGCTCCGCAAGTCGCTCGTCTCTGTTAGAGTAGGGCGGGGGCAAGCCCCCGCCCTACATGATACTGCAACGCTATAGAATTTCCTTGGCAAAGCTCTTTCCCGGGGTGTCAAAATCCACGCCCAGAAGCTCCGTAACGGTGGCGGCGATGTCGGCGAAGGTGGGGCGGGTGCCCAGGTTTCCGGGCTTGACCTTTTGCCCCAGAATGAGCAGAGGAACATACTCCCGGGTGTGGTCGGTGGTGGCAGTATAGGCCGGGTCGCAGCCGTGGTCGGCGGTGATCATCACCAGGTCGTCCTCCCCCAGGGTGGGCAGAAACGCACCCAGCCAGCGGTCGAATTCCGTCAGCGCGCCCGCATAGCCGTCGATGTCCCGGCGGTGACCGTAGAGCATATCAAAATCCACCAGATTCACGAAGCACAGCCCGTGGAAGTCCCGGGCGGCAAAGTCGGCGGTGTGCTGCATACCGTCGGCGTTGCTCTTGTTGAACACGAATTCCGTGTCTCCCCGTCCGGCAAAAATGTCGTGGATCTTGCCCACAGCCAGGCAGTCCAGCCCCGCCGCCTTCACGGCGTCCAGCATGGTCATCTTCGGCGGCTCCAGGGAGTAGTCGTGGCGGTTGGCGGTGCGGGTGAAGCCCCGAACCTCGTCGCCCACATAGGGACGGGCGATCACCCGACCCACGCCGTACTTGCCCTGTAGAATCTTTCGCGCCTTGTGGCAGGCGTCGTACAGCTCTTCCAGAGGGATCCATTCCTCGTTCGCCGCCACCTGAAATACTGAATCGGCGGAGGTGTAGACGATCCACTTGCCGGTTTTGCGCTGCTGCGCTCCATAGTCCCGGATCACGTCGGTGCCGGAATAGGGCTTGTTGCACAGGCAGCCCCGTCCTGTTGCCCGCTGGAATTCGTCCAGCACCTCCTGAGGAAAGCCCTCCGGGAAGGTGGGCAGGGGCTGGGGGGAAACCACGCCGGCAATCTCCCAGTGACCGATGGTGGTGTCCTTGCCCATGGAGGCCTCCGTCAGTCGGGCGTAGGCACCGGCGGGGGCGGCGGCTTTGGGCAGGCAATCCACCCCGTCGATATTGCCCAGGCCGGCGGCGATCAGGTTGGGAATATGCAGCTTCTGGGAAGTCGCGCAGGAGCGCAGCGTGTTGACCCCCACGTCCCCGAACCTTTCCGAATCCGGCATCGCCCCGATGCCGAAGGAATCCAGTACAATCAGAAAAACGCGTTTCATCGCTGCATTCCTCATTTATTTGTTCTCCATGGCGACGGCCACATCCAGGGCCACCTTCATCATGGTGGTAAAGGCGGTCTGGCGCTCCTCGGAGGTGGTCTCCTCGCCGGTGAGAACGTGGTCGGAGATGGTGCAGATGCACAGCGCCCGCTTGCCGTAACGGGCGGCGTTCATGTACAGCGCGGCGGCTTCCATTTCCAGCGCCATGACGCCCATTTTCCGCAGACCGTACAGGCTGTCCAAGCCCTCGGGCACATCCACATGGTCGCCGTAGAACACGTCGGAGGAATTGACGTTGCCCACATGGTAGGTTGCGCCGTTTTCCTCCGCGGCCTTGACCGCCTGCTGCAGCAGCTCCCAGGACGCGATGGGGGCGAAGGTGCCGGGCAGATGAAACTGCTTGGCGAAATTGGAATCCGTGCAGGCACCCTGGGCGATGACCAGATCGTACAGGTGGATGTTCTCCTGAATGGCTCCGGCGGAGCCGACCCGGATGATATTCTCCACGCCGTAGCCGTTATACAGCTCGTGGGAGTAAATGCCGATGGCGGGCATGCCCATGCCGGAGGCCATGACGGAAACCCTCACGCCCTTGTAGGTGCCGGTATAACCCTGCACGCCCCGGACGTTATTGACCAGGACGGGATTTTCCAGGAAGTTTTCGGCGATGAATTTGGAGCGCAGCGGGTCGCCGGGCATCAGAACAGTCTTGCCGAAGTCCCCGGGCTTGGCGGAAATGTGGGGGGTGGGAGTGGTTAACATAAAACATCACCTCATAAGAAAGTCAGCGTGAATGCAAAATACCCTTCATTTTGCATTCAGCATTTTGTGCACATCGGTTTAACTCAGCAAACCGGCAAATTGGAATTTGGCGTGCCAAAGCCTTCCCCTTCGGGGAAGGTGGCTCGCCGTCAGGCGAGACGGATGAGGGGTGCCCGGTACGAATTCGCCGCAGCGTATCGATTCCCGGAGTGAAGTACCGCCCCTCATCAGTCAAAAATCGAAGATTTTTGCCACCTCTCCCATAGGGAGAGGCAGGGCGACTGTGCGCCAAACTGCAGTTTTTAACAGCTGCGTTCAGCCGATATGCCCATTATCAGATACGCTATTAGCCCCACAGCACGGACAGCATGGGAATGACCTGCTTCTTCCGGCTCATGACCTTGGGCAGGAACGCGGTGTTGTCCTTGGGAATCACGTTGAAGGCCTGCCGGATGGTGTCGTCGTCGCCCACGTAGATGATCTGGGTGCCTTCCAGCAGAACGTCCGTAAGCATTAGGATCACCAGGTCGAACATCTTCTCCTCGGCGGTCTTTTTCATCAGCGCCAGGAAATCGTCCTTGCGCTTGAGGACGCTGGGGCTGTCCACACAGGTCAGCTGGGAAACCGCCAGACTGTGCCCAGCAATGTGGAATTCCTTGTAATCCGTGAAGAACACTTCCTCAGCGGTCTTGTTGTCCACGGCGGCGGAGAAGATCTCATGTCCCAGCTCGTCCAGGGACACGTTGGCGATCCGCGCCATGCGCTCCGCCGTGCGAATATCCCGCTGGGTGCAGGTGGGGGACTTGAACATGACGGTGTCGGAAAGAATGGCCGCCGCCATCATCCCCGCCAGCTTCGCTGAGGGCATCAGGCCCCGATCCTGGTACATTTCCGCGATGATGGTGTTGGTGGAGCCCACCGGCTCGTTGCGGACGTAAATGGGGTTGCCGGTCTGGATGTCCGCCAGCCGGTGGTGGTCGATAATGGCGAGAATCTCCGCCTCCTCCAGACCGGGAACGGACTGGGAGGCCTCGTTGTGGTCAACCAGAACCACCTGCTTGCGCCGGGGGCGGAGCAGATGATACCGGGTCAGAATGCCCACGACCTTCTCGTCAGAATCCAGAATGGGGTAGCTGGGATGGCGGTACTTCAGCACCATGTCCCGCACGGTATCCACCCGGTCGTCCAGATGGAAGCTGACCACCCCCTGGGTGTTGCAGATGCGGCCCACCGGGATGGACTGGAAAATCAGCCGCGCCGCCCGGAAGGCGTCGAAGGGGGTGGAGATGATGCAGGTCTGGGTGGGAAGAGTCCGCAGCTCCTCGGAAATCTCCGTCTGGCACAGCACCAGGCAGCTGACGTTCATCTCCAGCGCCCGGCGGATCATGTCCGGCTGACTGCCGCACAGCACAATACTCTGGGGCGACTGGAACAGAAGGTTCTCCCGGCTCTGGGGCAGGGCGATGGTGACCTCGCCGGAAATGGTGTCGGTGCTTTCCCCCGCATCGTTCAGGATCTTGCCCTCCAGAACGGATACCGCGTTGAACAGCGGCACCTCCTCCAGCACGCCTGCGTTGGTGCGGGACATATTGTAGTCCGCGATGTCCGTCCGGGACAGAATGCCGTACAGGGTGCCGTCCTCGTTGACCACGGGGATGGAGGCGATGGCAGGGTAGGCCTGAAACTCGTCCCAGGCCCGGCTCATGGTCACGCCGCAGCTCAAAATGGGAGGCTTGTCGAAGTCCAGATCCCGCACCTGGTTGTACAGGTCGGTGATGCGCTTAGGGGGCTGAAAGCCGAATCGATCCAGTACGATCTGGGTCTCGTCAGAGACCCGCCCCAGGCAGGCCGCCTCGTATTCCCGGTCTCCGCAGGCGTTGCGCAGAGCCGCATAGGAAATGGCCGCCACAATGGAATCCGTGTCCGGATTGCGATGGCCTGTGACATAAATGGGATCCATAGAGTAACCTCCTTCATAAAATGCAGGGCTGACGCGTCCCGCCGGATTGCGTTTTTCGGGGGATTCGCCCGGAATGGGAAATTCCGACATTTCCCTTGAAAATGATTTGAAATTATGTCCGGGAAGCGGACACCTTCCCTCAGCATTTCGCGTTTTCCCGATATGCAGTGTTGCCTTTGTATTTTATTGAGTGCTTGTCGGTTTTCCTCAGCTGCCCGACAAATCGAAATTTGGCGTAAGCCCTCCGTAGGGCGGGGTCATGACCCCGCCGCCCAAGTATCGAGCTGCTTTTGCCCGGATTTCTCCGGAATTGCCGGTATTCACCCAAATTTACATTGCGTAGAATCCAACGTCGTCGGCGGGGTCATGACATAAGCCCTACGAAACGGGTGCCAGATAAA
>JAQXPK010000054.1 GCA_029100605.1 Bacillota bacterium
TTCGGAATGAGGTGTTTGCAACCTTGGAGAAGGTCGTTGATCGTCTCTGTGATACCATTTGCTCGCTTACTGCTGATACCATTTTCAGCATTACCGGACGCGATTGGATTATTAAAGCGTTTAATTAGGTTTTAGTATAAATCCTCAAAATCAGTCTGGGCATCCCCTGCGCGCTCCGGTGGGTGGCGCCATGATTCGGACTATTCACGAGCATTCTTCCTGCAAGGTTTTCTACCGTTTTGAAGAGAACGGCACCCCGCTGCTGGAATTGGATGCTTTGAATGCCGCTTTTGAATATGAATACTGAGGGAAAACCAAATGTCTTCCCTCAGCTTTTTTATAGATTCAATTGCAAGAAATCCAGGACCGGTGCTTTACATGTGCCATTTTCACAGAGATAATACATGGTCCCCTGCTCCGGGATGGGATAGTCTTTGGTGAACGGTGCGCACTTCGCAAGCGTTTCTGCGTTCTCCTTCGTTTTCAGAAGTACCTGCAGATCATCCGCTGGATGTTCTTTCAGATATTCCGCCAATTCACCAGGCAGGCCGTCACTCGCTGCACAGACCAGTTCCCGGTGGGGGTATAGGGCATCCATCATTGCCAGAACGCCAAAGCAGCTGGCGGAGGGGTATTCCCCGATCTCCCCGGCAAGGAAGGAAAGCTGCCTGTCAGCTGCCGCCTGCCATGACCACTCCCCGGTCAGGGATGCCAAGGTTTGCAGCACCATGGCTGCCACAGAGTTGCCGGAGGGCATGGCTCCGTCATAGGTTTCCTTGGGACGGGCGATGAGCTGCTCCCCATCGAAGGCAGTCATGAAATAACCGCCCTTATTTTTATCCTCGAACAGTTCTGCTATCTGTTTTGCCCGGTGGATGGCGGCTTGCAGGTACTTGGCATCAGAGGTAACCCGGTACAGTTCCAGCAAGGCCAAAGCATAGACCCCATAGTCCTCCAACTGCCCCACATAGGCGGCATCCCCATTCCAGTAGCGCAGGTACAGCCGGTCATCTTTCGTCACCATATTGCGCTCAATAAACGCATGGATACGGACAGCCGCATCCAGATAGGATGGTTCCTCCAAAACCTGTCCCGCCTTCGCCAGCGCAAGCATAGTCCAGGCATTCCAGGAAAGCAGGATTTTGTCATCCTTGTGGAGCTTTATTCGATTCAGGCGGTAGTCATACAGCTTTTCCAACCGGGGATCGTTCATATCCCAACCATTTTCAAAACTGTGAATCCGGTTAGGGATGCTCTTTCCCTCAAAGTTTCCTGAATCAGTAATGTCATACAGGCGGCAGAATTCTTCACCATCATACTCCCCCAGAACTGCCTTGACTTCCTCCGGGGTAGCGTTGGGTCCCTGCATGGTATCGGCATGCCGCATAAGAAACAGCAGATTGTGGGGTGTCGGAAATTTCGGTGCTCCTCCGAAGCCGCCCCATTTATGATCGAACCGCTTCGCAAGCTGACCGTATGCCCGTTCCACCAGACTACGGTTGGGTTTCTGCCTATTGCCCGTCTGTTCTCGATTGATTGCAGCGGTGATCTGATTGCCTGCCCTCAGCAGCTCCTTCCGGTTGTTCTTCCAGAGATCGGCTACCCGTTCCAGCAGCTCCATCAGACCGTATCGTCCATAGCCGCTATGCTTGGGGAAATAGGTTCCCGCAAAGAAGGGTTTCTGTTCCGGAGTCATAAAAATCGTCAGGGGCCATCCACCGGAGCCGGTCATGGCCTGACACACTGACATATACACCGCGTCAATATCAGGGCATTCCTCCCTGTCCAGCTTCATTAGGTCTTTATCATTATAGATTAATGAAATTACTTCATCGGAAATAGCAGAATACGATTTCCTACATCCACTTGGAGGAAGTTTTCCGTGCTCTGTTCTCCGCTCCTGTGAAAAGAATCTAATACATACCACAACCGCTTACTTGTCTTCAAGTAGGCGGTTTTTCTGTTTCCGGTACATAGCCGTCTGCCTTGCCGCAGGCGGCTAAATCTATTTGAGGAGAAAACCCAAATGGCAAAAACGAAGGTCATTGCCGTTGCCAACCAGAAGGGCGGCGTTGGGAAAAGCACCACGGTGTATAACCTGGGCGCTGGTCTGGCCATGCAGGGCAAAAAGGTTCTTCTACTGGATGTTGACCCGCAGGGGGACTTAACCAAAATGCTGGGATTGCGAAAACCGAATGATTTGCCGCTGACACTGGGCAATGCCATGAACGACATCGTGGCTGGTGTCAGCGGCGGTGATCATCCAGAAATCTGTCACCATCACGAGGGCTTTGATTTCGTCCCCGGCAACCGTACCCTGTCCGCCGTTGAGGTGGGGCTGGTGAATGTCATGAGCCGGGAGACGGTACTGCGGCAGTATGTGGACCAAATCAAAAAAGACTACGATTATGTGCTGCTGGATTGTCGCCCTTCCCTCGGAATGCTGGTCATCAATGCTCTGTCTGCATCGGACTATGTCCTGATTCCGGTTCAGGCAGAGTATTTTGCTGCCGAAAACATGACAGAGCTGGTCAGCACCGTGCAAAACATAAAACGGCAGATTAATCCCAAGCTGAAGATCGGCGGCGTGTTTATGACGATGGCGAATGAGACGAACTTCCGTAAGGATATTGTGGCATTATGAAAAAGACCGTAAAAACTGAAACTATTGTGCGTACTGTTCTGCTGGTGCTGGCTCTGATCAATCAGCTGCTGACCGCGTCCGGCCACGCCGTCCTGCCTATCGAAGACGCCCAGGTTGAGGCCCTGATCTCTACCGCGATCACGGTGGTCATGTCCGTGTGGGCCTGGTGGAAAAACAACAGCTTCACCCAGTCTGCGATCGCTGCCGACGAGTTCATGGAAACAATGAAGGAGATCGGAGAATGAAGCGGGTGGACTGCCGCCGGTGCGCGAAATGCACCGGTACGGAATGCAAGATATACGGAGACGACCCTTTGAAGGCTGCCAGAAATTGTGCGCATGACGCCTTCGCGGAGTATGCCCCGATCGCAAAGAAAAAGCGCCCAGGCCGAAAGCGGGGCGAGGGCAAAGAAGGAGGCAGCCATGGCATTGACAGGAAGCACCACCAGAGAAAAGGTGTATAATTTCTTCAAAGCCCAGGGCCTGACCGATGCGGGCACCTTCGGCCTGATGGCGAACATCGACGCGGAAAGCAATTTCCGCCCGGACAACCTCCAGAACACATACGAGAAGAAACTGGGCATGACCGACGCGGAATACGTCGCAGCGGTAGACGCGGGCGCCCATGACTTTGCGAACGACTGCGCGGGTTTTGGTCTGTGCCAGTGGACGTACTGGAGCAGAAAGAAGGCCCTGTTGGATCACGTCAAGGGCCTGGGCGTCAGCGTTGCGGACACAGAGGGGCAGCTGCTGTTTGTGGTCAAGGAAATGGTTGCCAGCTATGTCAGCCTGTGGCAGCTGCTGAAGACTACCACCAGTATCAAGGAGGCGTCCGACGCCGTCCGAGCGCCCGGCGGATATGAGCGACAAGGTCAAGGAACGCCGCGCGGAGATCGGTATGGCGTTCTACGAGGAACACATGAACGGCAGCATGGGCACCGTTGAACTGACCAACGATGAAATGACCATGGAGGAAATCCAGCACCTGCTGAAAGCAGTAGAAAACGCTGCGGCGAAGAAAGCGGGAACTGGCACCGTAAAGGGCCACCTGTCCGCCGACGACCTGAAGAAGATGAAGCTGGACGATCTGAAGGCCATGGCGGAGGACTGGGGTCTGGACGTCAGCAACTTCAAGACCAAGGCGGACTATGTGGCGGC
>JAQXPK010000055.1 GCA_029100605.1 Bacillota bacterium
CGGGGTACGCCGTGGGGTACGAACCCCCCGCCGAACCGCCCCGCCCCCAACGAAAAAATCCCCCGGCGCGGTTCCCATGGTTGGGGTACGCGCCGGGGGTACGGGACGGAAAGCGGAGAAATGATGGGGGGTGTGTGTAAACGCTTGGTTTGCGAACAATGCAAAAGTAGTTGCTACAGGTATGAATGTCACTGCGCAGGTTGAAGGTGGTATTCAGATTAAGACGGTATCTTCTACAGGTACTCTGGGATCTGGATATACAGCAGATTATGCCACCACTGCAGATGCAAAAATCGATTCTACTGCACTTTTACCGGTCTCTAATGCAGGGTCATCGGCAGCGAATAGCGTGATTACAAGCGATTGGTATTATGCAAAAGCAGCACTTGCAAGTGCTGCAACTGCAAAACCGGATACATATGTAACTCTTGGCAATTCTTCAACTGAGGGCCAATGGACATTTGTAAATGGTACAGCAAGTGGTAATGGTGTGTTGGATTACGGTTCGACCTACACTGGCGCAAAAGATGCTCCGGCGGGTAGATACTATTTAGCAACTAGCTACAATATTTCCAACGTTAGTAGTGCAAAGCCAGCTAGCAATCTAAAGGTCGAAGGCGTTTCTGTAACTGGCACTAGTTCAACGGGATCTGAGAATTTGGATAAGTCCTTACGTGTTGCTGTTGTATGTGGTACAAACGTTGTAATTTATGCCCCTGTTGCATATGCGTCAGATTTTAACATGAGTGTTGCAACTTCAACCTTAGGCACTCCTGGTGCTGCGGGAACTGCTACGATGGGAACTGATAATGTTGCAACGAAAGCTGGAACAACAACCTCCGATGCAATTGCTCCTTCTGTAGGAGATGAAGGTTCTGATACACTAGTAAATGTGTATATCTGGTATGAAGGCGAAGACTCTAACCATATGACAGATAATATAAAAGCAACCATTGACGGATTAAAAATTACGGTCAATTTTGTTGCTGAAGTTTAAAGGGTTAACAAAATCACTGGGCACATTCATTGACTCTTTAAATCAAAATAACGCATTCGTGGTTGTGGCACGATAACAAAAATACCCCGTCGAAAGGAACGTTCAAACAAACCGAACCATCCGGCGGGGTGTTTTGTTATCTATTCACCATACCACAACTATGGGAAATGATACTATATGCGAAATAATGAGTAAATTATGATACAGTTGCAGAGAAATCAATTTGAACAGTCATATTATCAATTGTTGTGCCTGCAGTAACATTCTCACTCTTGTGCTGTGTATCCTCGCCTTCATAGTAAACATATACTTTTACAAGCACACCAGTAGAATCAACTGATGCCACACTGGGATCAACCTGGCTCTGACCATCGTTACTAGTTACTGCCACAGTAGGTGTATCACCAGTACCTGACCATACACTGTAACTTGTATCTCCACTAGCAGGAGAGAAGAAAACCGGATTCGCATCTCCAATCTTAATAGCTACACGTAACGATTTATCAAGTGCTGTTGTATCAGCTTGACCACTTGCAGTAACTTTATCAATTTTTAAATCAGTAGCTGTTGTTCCTGCCGTAGCACGGATTGTAAATTCATTTACCTGATAATATTGACGGCTGGATGTTGTGTCAGTACCGGTACCATCAAGAGTTAATGTAGTATATGTTCCTGCTTTTGCATTGTGTGCCACAGATTTATCTGCCTGTGCATGATACCATTTTGTCAAATCAGAAGTAGATGTTGGATATAACACCGCTTTAGAATTTGTGGTAGCCGCTGATGTACCCCAAGTAGTTTTCTCTGAGTTACTGATTTCAATACCACCTTCAGCAGTAGCTTGGACATTCATACCATTGGCTGTTACTTTACTACTCTGCACAAACCAAGCGTAGGTTGAACTTCCCAGCGCAACAGCGGCAACCAGTACCATGGCGACGGCGGCAAGGAGCTGCCGTTTTAATGCTTTGGATTTCATTTTTTATGTCCTCCTTTTTTGTGTCATCCCGTCGCGCACGGCAGGATGCGTTTATAACACCGCTGTTGTGGAGCGGTTGATATACGAATGGGTGTTCCCTTACGGGGCGGAGCCTTCCGTCTCCGGTGTGGTTTCCGTGTCCTGATTCCGGCGGTTATACCAGGTGACCTCGCCGCTGTGATAGTAGCTGGGAGCATCGTTGCCGGCGGCGCTGATGGGCTTGTCCCGCTTCAGGGTGTCCTTGATGTCGTTGATGAACTTCACCAGCAGGCTGTCCTGGTTGTGATCGTCGGCATCGATGTGGACGCTGAACTCCACGGAGCCGCCGACGATTCTGTCCACGCACTCCGGGTCGTCCCCCTCCAGCCAGATGACGACGGTGTATTTATTCACGTTGCCCACCAGGAAGTCTTCCTCGATAAAGCTGCACACCGTCTTGCTGCTTTCAAAGTTCACACAGCCGTCCTCCGGCTCGCCGCTGGCGGAGGGCACGGCGTAAACCGTACGCTCGCCGTTGCGCCACAGGGCGACCCGCGTCGCCTCCTCCGCGCCCTTGGAGCAGGAATCCAGGGTGATGCTGAACTTGTAGGTCAGATCCTCCTTGCCCGCGTTGCGGACGTAGAAGGTATAGGCCATGTAGTTTTCCCCATTATGACCGCCGTCGATCTCGTCCACGTCGGAGGGAATATCCTCAATGGAGATATTGGTGGCGTCGGCAACGGTGGCAGCCATCAGTCGGGCGGTGGGGCGCTCAAAATAGCCCTCGTCCGCGATGGCGACGCCCTTGCGGTACAGCTCCAGACGGTTCAGGTTGATGGTGAAATTGCCCATCTTCTCCTGGGTAAACGCGATGATGAACAGAATCGCCACTACCGCCAGCAATGTCAGCAGCAGCAGCCGGAGCTTGTCCATGCGCAACAGGGCGGCGCCCAGCAGTCTGCCCCGCCGACGGGGAATGTACATACTGACGACCGCGTCCGGATCCGCCTCGCCGCCGTTGTCCTCCAGCTCTTTTTCCAGCTTCTCAATGCGAAGCAGCTGCTCTTCCTTTTTCCTGCGGCGGAGAGATTTCTTCTTTTGCTTCATAGCTTATACCGCCGCTTGATATTGGCAACATAGTCCTGCATCCGCTGGCGCTCCTCCCCGTCGGCAAAGCGAAACTGATAGCCGCAGATGCGGCGGAAGGGGCTCCCCTTGGGCGCTTCTCTGGCCCAGCAGACGACGGACACCACGTTCTCGATCTCCTGCCCCTCCCGTGTGGCGCCAATGGTCGGCAGGGTCACCTCGCAGGCCTCCCCCACCGAGAAATTGTAGTTCTGATACGCGGCAAGACCGCCGGCGGAAATATCCAGTGTCATGCCCTCCTCCGGGTGGACGATGCCGTCCTCGTCCGGCGTCCAGGTGGGCTGGCTGTAATGAATGGGGATGGTGACCTTCAGACGTTCGTCCGCCCGGCGGAAGAAGGGACGCTGCTCCGACACCCGGCGGATCTTCCAGTACCGGCGGATGCCCTCCTTCACCACGTCGTCCACGTAGCCCGCCACGATCATGGCGTCCGCGTCCGCGCCGTAGCAGAACAGCAGCTTCTGCTGGTCGTCCACCTGCAGGGGCTGACCGCCCCGCATGGGTATGGAAATCAGGAAAGTGGCCTCGTCCAGGGACTTCACAAAGGTGCAGACCATGCTGAAGTTGGGTTCCTTGCCAATGGGGGCGTCCAGCGCCAGGCGCAGCTTGGAGCCGGACTTAATCCGCAGCGCACCAGCCACTTTCCATCACCACCCGTCATTTTTGGCTATTATAGCACATAAGAAAGCCAAATGTCAAATCCTGACAGAAAAAAACAAACATTTTTTTCACGGGCCGCTTTCGGGAGACGGGGCGTTTGTAAAGATTTGGTGAATAATTTCTTGATTTGCCGCCGAGGCCGCTGTATAATGAGCCTTAAAGAGTACTAATTTCGCCCCGGGGTGGCGATGGGAAGCGGCAAGGGAGATGGGTGCGGTGCTGAAAAAGCAAGTTCTGATGATTGAGGACGCCGCCAACCGGGATTACCTGACGGGACTGCTCAACCGCCGGGGTCTGCAGGCCGCCCTGGAAATAAGGCCTGCCAAATGCGTCTGAAAGCCTTAGCTTGCAAGACGTTCGCCTAATTTCATGAAACGAGGAGGTATTTGTATGAAAAAAGTAACTGCGGGCAGAGACTCCATGGGCGATTTCGCCCCCAAGTTTGCCGAGCTGAACGACGATGTCCTGTTCGGCGAGGTCTGGTCCCGGGAGGAACAGCTCTCCCCCAGAGACCGGAGCCTGATTACCATCTCCGCTCTGATGGCCAGCGGCATTCTGGACAGCTCCCTGCTGCACCACATTCAGAGAGGAAAGGAAAACGGCATCACCCAGGAGGAGCTGACCGAGGCTCTGACCCAGCTGGCCTTCTATGCCGGCTGGCCGAAAGCCTGGGCCGCTCTGCGCATGGCAAAGGAAGTGTACCAGGGGTAACGCCCGCACTGTTTTCCCGCGCCCACCGAAGCCGGACGGCAGGAGCAGAGCCGACAATATGCGCTGCGGGGGTCAAGACGGCCCCCGCAATTATGAGATGGCAAGGCGAATTTTCCATACCGTAATTTCTCCCGCTGACCGACTCCGGTCAGCTTTTTTCGTCGGAATTGTAAGGCAGCACCGTATAATGGTTTACCGCAGTTCCCATTGTGGGGTGTTGCCTTAGTATCGCAGATACCGCCGCAGCTTTTCCTCCGCCCGCTTCAGGGTGCGACTGACGGTGCTTTTGTTCACGCCCCGATCCGCCGCGATCTGGGTGACGGTCTGTTCCTGGAAATAGTAGGCGATGAGGGTCTCCCGCTGCAAGGGGGTCAGCTCCTCCCGCATGACCCGCTTTACCCGCTTGAGCTGCACCTCCCGGGGCAGCCGGGGGCCGAGATAGCCCTCATACGGTATATTTCTCATCCCGGTAATACCCCCTGTCGTAGTAATGCGCCGTCAGCTCCGCCAGCTCGTTCATCTGGGTCAGCATGGGGGTCAGCTCCGCGATGCGGCGCTTGTAGTGCCAGATCTCCTCCGGATCGTCGGTGGCTGCCAGCAGGCCGCGCAGCTCCCGCAGCCGGGCGCGCAGGGGGACGGCTGCCGCCTCATAACACCGGCTCAGCTCCTGAAGCGTCATGGCGCGACCTCCCCGCAGAAGCGGCACACGCCGCCGGGGGCATAGCACTCGCCGCCGCATTTTTCGCAGAAGCACACCGGGATCGCCGCCTGGGGGTCTATGTACAGCATGGGTTCAATCAAGGGAATCATTCCATCAACCTCTTTCGTAAAGTGACATTTTTCGTATCTTATTTGTCGAAATTGGAATAACAGATTTCGTTTTTTCTGCCAACTATTTCCATACAAGCAGGATACCACACGATTTGTGTGATGTCCGTCGAAATGTGTAGGGCACTTGTTTCTCCAGTTTTTTTACTTCTTATGTGGTATTCTGGAAAACACATACGAAAGAGGTGATCCTTTTGTTGGGAGCAAGAATCGCGGCGCTGCGTCGGGAAGCGGGTCTGAGCCAGGCGGAACTGGCCTCCCGGCTTCAGGTCAGTCCCAGCGCCTTGGGAATGTACGAGCAGGGGCGGCGGGAGCCCTCTGCGGACACGCTGGTCAAACTTGCCAGAGAGCTGGGCGTGACGACGGACTATCTGCTCACAGGCGTGCCGAATGCGCGGGAATCCGAGCAGCTTGACGCAATGCTGACAAGCCGTATCCGTGCCGCCGACCAGCGTCTAGAGCAGCGGCAGCAGCGGCCCTTTTCCCGGGAAGAGCTGGCGGTGCTGTTTGCCGCCATGCTGATGGAGCCGTAAGCGGGCTTGACGGCGCGCCCCGGGTCGGCTATGATAGTCCCACAGGAGGGATACCCATGGACGACGAATACTTTATGGACGAGGCGCTGGCTCTGGCCCGGGAGGCTCTTGCCGACGGGGAGGTGCCCGTGGGCTGCGTGATCACCCGGGGAAACGAGATCGTGGGACGGGGCCGAAACCGCCGGGAAACGGACAAGTCCGCCCTGGCTCACGCGGAAATCGAGGCCATTGACGAAGCCTGCCGCGCCCTTGGCGGCTGGCGGCTGTGGGAGTGCACGCTATACGTAACGCTGGAGCCATGCCCCATGTGCGCCGGGGCGATTCTCAACGCCCGGATCCCCCGGGTGGTCTACGGCGCCGCCGATCGCAAGTGCGGCGCGGTGGATTCCGTGTGCAGCCTGTTTTCCATGGCGTTCAACCACCATCCTCAGGTGGAGCGGGGCGTCCGGGAGGCGCAGTGTGGGCAGCTGCTGACCACCTTTTTTCAGCAGCTCCGTGTGGAGCTGCGCACCCGTCCCAAATGGCGGCGGGAGGAGAAATGCTGAATGCCAAGTGCAGAATTGAGGGATTTCCTTGGGAAATGATCTCCCATTTTGCCCGGGAACTTTATGATATTCTTTCGCCTATTTTCGACTTTCGGACAGTGTTTCGACATTTCATCGCAAGGGGGCGGAGCATGAACGTAAGAGCGCTTCGGGTGGGCGCGGCGGCGATTGCCTGTGCCCTGACCCTTCGGCTGTTCGCCTCGGGGCTGCCGGAAAAACTCCTTTCCCGGCTCACCGAGCCGGAAACCGTCGCCTTTTTGGTATACATGGAAACCGGACGTGATGTCCGGTTTTCGCCGTCTCAGGAGGCTTTTTCGGTGGATTTCGTGGAATCTCCACCCCCGGCGACCCAGGAGGCCACGGAGCCGCCCCTTCCGGTCTTTTCCGACTCCAGCCAGGTCGAACTGTACTACGCCTGCTCCGCCCGGCCGGACATCGAGGCGCTGCTGGAAAGACAGCTGAGCTGGGATCTGACCGGGGACGAGCCAACGGTGCTGATCCTCCACACCCATTCCACGGAAAGCTACACAAAAGCCGGGGAGGACTACGTGGAAACCTCGTCCTACCGGACCCTGGATGGCGACTACAATATGCTCTCCATCGGGCGGCAGGTGGTGGAGCTGCTGGGGGAGCAGGGGATCACCGCCCTGCAGGACACGTCGCTCCACGACTATCCTTCCTACAACGGTTCTTATGTAGACGCCCGGGAATCCATTCAGACGTATCTGGAGCAGTACCCCACCATCCAGCTGGTGCTGGATCTCCACCGGGACGCCTCCGGCGGGACAAGGCAGCTTCGCACCGTGACCCAGTCCCAGGGGCAGGACTGCGCCCAGCTGATGCTGATCGTGGGAACGAATTACGACACCTGGGAGGACAACCTCTCCCTGGCGTTAAAGCTCCACGCCCAGCTGGAAACGCAGTGCCCCGGCATCACCCGCCCCCTACAGCTGCGCGCCCAACGGTTTAACGAGGATCTGTCCCCCGGCGGTCTGCTCATCGAGGTGGGCGCGGCAGGGAACACCCACGACGAGGCGCTCCGCGCCGCCGGCGAACTGGCAAGCGCCATCGCCGCCCTGGCAAAGGGAACGGGGGAGTGAACGCAGATTACGATCCTCCGCCAAATTGCAGTTTGGCGTGCCAAAGCCTTCCCCTTCGGGGAAGGTGGCTCGCCGCCAGGCGAGACGGATGAGGGGTGCCCGGTACAAATTCGCCGCAGCGTATCGATTCCCGGAGTGAAGTACCGCCCCTCATCAGT
>JAQXPK010000056.1 GCA_029100605.1 Bacillota bacterium
GGAAAAAGACCTCGAATGGTTTTAGATACCCAGCGCGGCGCGCTTGGCCTCGATGCAGGCGATCATCTTGTCGCCCAGCTT
Organism: Bacillota bacterium; assembly: GCA_029100605.1. Lineage (GTDB taxonomy): Bacteria > Bacillota > Clostridia > Oscillospirales > Oscillospiraceae > Faecousia. The sequence goes on from JAQXPK010000056.1 coordinate 82, forward strand.
CTCGATATCGGTCTCCACAACGAATTTGGCCTCAACCCAGTCCTTGATGCCGTGGTCACCCTGCAGCAGCGCGGTGACCTCGTCGGAGCCCTTGGAGTAGGGATCCACACCCAGGAAGGTTTCAATGCCGGTGGCAACCACATAGTTGCCGATGGAGACAGCCTTCTCGGACATCCATTCGGGGGCGCAGCCCACCACGGGAACCTGGGAAATGTTGATGCCCCAGTCCTTGGCGATGTCGGAGGCCAGGATCATCATACGGGAAATATCCACGCAGGAGCCCATATGCAGGACAGGAGGAATGCCCGCCAGCTCGCACACACGCTTCAAGCCGTCGCCGCAGTACTCCTTGGCCTGGACGGGATCCATCAGGCCGGACTTGGCGGCAGCCTGGGCGGCGCAGCCGGAGGCAATGACGATAATGTCGTTTTCCAGCAGCTTCTTCATCAGACCAATGTGGGCGGAGTCGGGACGCACCTTGGGGTTGTTGCAGCCGACCATAGCCACAGCGCCGCGGATGACGCCGGAGTGGATACACTCAACCAGGGGCTTGGTGGTGCCGAACTCGTCCACCTGGGAGTTGGCGACACCGTCCAGCACCTTCTTGATGGCCTCCACGGAGTAGCCCACCCGGGCGTTCTGCTTCATGTTGGGAATGTTGACCGTCTCGGGATTCCGGTTCTTGAAGTTCTCAACAGCCATCTTCACAATGGCCTTGGCGTTCTCTCCGGCGTTTTCGCAGGAGAAGCGGATGAACTCGGAGTCGGGCATCCGGGCGATGGGAGAGGTGGTGATGAACTTGGTGTGGAAGCACTTGCTCAGGGGGCCCAGGGCGGGGAAGATGCACTGCACGTCCACCACGATGGCTTCGCAGGCGCCGGTGAGCACCACGTTCTCCTGGTTCAGGTAGTTGCCGGCCATGGGAATGCCATGGCGCATGGCGACCTCGTTGGAGGTGCAGCAGACGCCGGAAATGGTGATGCCCTTGGCACCCACGGACTTGGCCAGGGCGATCATCTCGGGATCGTTGGCGTAGTAAACGATCATTTCGGACAGGGACGGATCGTGGCCGTGCACCACGATGTTGACGTTGTCCTTCTCCATAACGCCCAGGTTCGCGGTGGTGTCCACGGGCTTGGGGGTGCCGAACAGCACGTCGGAGAACTCGGTGCCCATCATGGAGCCGCCCCAGCCGTCAGACAGGCCGGCGCGGAGCGCCTGACGGATCAGGGCTTCGGGCAGAGAAGAGCAGCCCATATGGGTCATGTGCAGGGACTGGGAAACCTCCCGGTCGATGGCGCGGGGCTCGATCTCTGCTTCGTGCCACAGCTGCTGGGTGTGCTCGGGAGCGCGCTTCAGGAAGCGCTGAGTGCCGAAGGGCTTGCCGTACTCCATCAGGCCGGTGAGGGCAACCTCGTGAGCCAGATCGTAGATGTCCTTGCCCTCGGTCTCGATGCCCCACTCCTTGGCGATGCGAATGAGCTTTTCGGGATCCTTGACGGTGTAGTTGCCGCCTTCCTTGGTATTGTACAGGGTGTCGCAGATTGCGCGACCGTGGTCGGAGTGCGTGGCGGAGCCGCCGGCGGTGAAGCGCAGGTAGTTACGGGCGACGATACCGTGAACGTCGCAGCCGCAGATGCCCCGGGGAGCCTTCTTGGTGATCCGGCAGGGGCCCATGGAGCAGATACGGCAGCAGGTACCGCTTTCGCCGAATCCGCAATGGGGGGTCTGGTTCTTGACCCGCTGCTGCCAGGAGTCCGCGCCGACCTTCTTGCCGTTTTCCAGCAGAGAATTGGTAGCCGCTTCCATCTCCTCAACAGTTGTCAAATAAGCCCAATCCTTCAACGTGATTTCCTCCTAATCATTTGATACTTGAAAACCGATATGTACCCTATGTTAGTCATAGCGTATCGATAATATTGTACTCATTCCATGCAGGATTGTCAATCGTGGAAATGAACACATTTTCCCATTATTTTATATCCCCCGAGGGGGGATTTTTGGTGATTTCTTCGCTGCTCGGGGAAATGGAAACTTTTGGTAGGCTTTTTGGCAAAACGGCGGAAAAAACAGCCGCCGGAGGGTTCCGGCGGCTGGCGAAAGTCAATCCAGTTTGATGGGTTCTTCCGTCACGACCTCGTTGGTCAGCAGGCCGTGCTCCTGCAGCCACTTCACGGTATGTACGGAATCGGCAAAGACGGAGAAGTCCGCGCCGGTGGAATAATTGCCGTTTTCGGTCCAGAGGCTCACATAAACCGCGCGATCCTTGTAGTAGTCCTGGTCGTAATCGTTATACTCCCAGAAGTAGCCCAAATGATAGCCGCCATTCTGGTTCATGGTACGCTCGTCGCAGTCGGCGCGGACGGCGTCCAGCAGGGACTGGGTCAGCTCCGGTGTAATCTGGTCGTCCCGGAGCACCTTGCCGTCCGCCCGAATCTCCGTGACCTCACTGGGGTCAAAGGCGTCCCGGTAGCCCGACCGGGCGCTCTTCCAGACCTGCTCCCAGCGGCTCATGTACTCGTTGACGATTGCGCCCTGCTCCAGATTTGCCCAGATATAGTAGCGCCGGGTCATGGTATGACCGTTCTTCAGCTTGTAGGACAGGGTGATGTAATCGGTTTGCAGCGCCGGCTCGTCCTCGCTGTAGCCACCGTCACCGTAGTAGAAGCCTTCCTCCGGCATAGACACGTTCTTCTCCCGCTCCTCCCGGGACAGGATATAGGACAGGGGGTAGGAGCCGCCATCCTCGATATGCGTCTGAAGCGCCATGGCGTGCAGAGTGGTCATCTGGCGGATGTCCGCCTCCTGGGTCAGCTCCACGCCGTCATAGTAGTTGCTTCTCAGGGTCACGGACTGGACGTCCTCCACATCGGGAATCCGGTTTTCAATGCCCAGCACGTCAAAATGGGTGGCAAGCAGGCTCACGGCGGTGACGGCGGCGAGAATTCCCAGCCCTGCCCAGCTCCGAAGCCCGAATACCCGGGTGCTGCGCGCCAGGAACATCTTTGCCCCGAACCAGCCCACGAAGATGCCGCACAGCAGCAGGAAGTACAGCAGCGCGTTGCTGCTGGGGCTGCCGCTGGAGCTGAGGATGATGCCCGCTGCCAGCAACGCCAGCGCGCCGCCCGCCACGGCGCAGACCACCTGAAATACCGGCCGCAGCAGGGGGAACGCGATGGCGTCCCCGGCGCATTCCAAATCCCGTCTGCGGTACAGCAGCAGTCCGACAGCAGCCAGCGCGATGCCCACCGCTGCCCAGACAGTCAGGACGGCAAACCTGCCGCCGTTGACGCTGAAGGAGGCCACCATTTCGTTTTCCCGACCCATAAACTGAATGCGCAGCTCGTTAAAGTCCTGCACCTGGACGCAGGCTTCCTCCGTCATTCCGGCTACCGGGGTCAGCAGCGTGGCCCAGCCGTCGGGGGTCACCACGCCGAAGAGCATGGGGGTATAGATGTTGCTGATGATGAAATAGAGAATATACGCCCCAAAATTCAGCACCCCATACACCGCCGCCATGGCGAACCAGTTTCCGGTGCAGAACACGCAGAACACCGCGATGCCGAAAAAGGCGATAAACTGCAAATTGGTTCCCAAAAACCACAGCAGGCCGATCTGCCACGCCTTTGTCACAACGGTTGCGTTCAGCAGCGGAAGGGACAGCAGCGCCATCACCGCCGTGGGGATCAGGGAAAACAGCAGTCCGGAGACCACGTTGGTCACAAACAGCGTCTCCCGGCGCACCGGCATGGCGTGCAGGGCGTTACACATCCGGGAATTGTACAGGTCGCCGAAGAGCAGCATGGCAACCAGCGGCGCGAAGAACAGGTTTACAAAACCCATGGTCTGAATGTTGTCCGCCATCCGGGAGGCAAACCAGAAGGACTGCCCCATTTCCCGGTTGTTCTGGTACAGCATCACCATGCCCAGAACCAGGCACAGGGTATACAGCCCCCACACCGGCGCGAACCGGGTCATGTTTTTCTTGAAAACGGTTTTCTCAAAGCAGGATGTTCTTGACTTCATAGTTCACACCTCCCAGTTCGTAAATGAAAATCTCCTCCAGCGACAATGGCAGCACGTCGAAGTAGGCGGGCTTGGCTGCCGCCGCCTTGGTGCTGACCTCCCAGGCCTGCCCCCGGACGATAAGGGTTTTCAGGCGTCCCGAGGCGCTCTCGTGGAGAATGTCCAGCCCCTGGGGGGTGTCTCCCACCAGCTGGAGCTTCACGGTGCTGCCCTGCATATCCGCCAGACTCTTTTCCAGCAGCATCTTTCCGTGGTTCATAATGCCCACATGGTCGCACACATCCTCCAGCTCCCGGAGGTTGTGGGAGGAAATCAGCACCGTGGTGCCGTTTTCCGCCACATTGGAGAGGATCAGGCTCATGACCTGCCGCCGCATCACCGGGTCCAGGCCGTCCACCGGCTCGTCCAGAATCAGTACCTTGGGGCGCGTGCACACGGTGAGGTAGAAGGCCGCCTGCTTCTGCATTCCCTTGGAATAGCGGCGGATGGGGGTTTTCGTAGGAAGGGCGAACACCTCCCGGAGCTTATCAAACAGGGTGTCGTCAAAGCCGGGGTACATTCCCCGATAGAACCGGTGCATATCCTCCAGGGTGGCGGAGGGGTAGTAGAAAATCTCGTCGGGGATATAGCCGATGGTCTGCTTCACCGCCGGGTTTTCGTAAACCGGCTGTCCCGCGACGGTCACTTCGCCGCGGTCCGGGCGGTAGACGCCGGTGAGGTGCCGGATGGCGGTGGATTTACCTGCGCCGTTGGGGCCAACCAGACCGTAAACCGCTCCGTCAGGCACCGTCAGCGTCAGGTCGTCCAGAGCCTTGAAATCGCCAAAGGTCTTGGTCACGTGTTTCATTTCAAGCATTGCCGCTCTCTCCTTTCTCAATGCGCCACACCAGCTCGCCCCGGGTCATCCCCAGCGCCAGCAGCGCCGCGGTGGTCTCGTCGAATTCCACCAGCAGCCGCCCCTTCTCCCGTTCCTGCAGGGCGTCGCCGCCGCAGACGAAGCAGCCCTTTCCCGGCACGGTGGCGATCCACCCCTCCGCTTCCAGCTGCCGGTAAGCGCGCTGGATGGTGTTGGGATTGATGGCCAGCTCCGCCGCCAGCTCCCGGACGCTGGGCAGTTTCTCCCCCGGCTGCAGCACGGTGCTTGCGATCTGCTCCCGATAACCGTCCACAATCTGTGCGTAAATCGGCCGGGCGTCCCGGTAATCCAGGTGTACCATAGTGTCCCTCCTAACTGTACTATTTGTATTAGTACAGTTAGTATAACACGCTGCTCCTGCCCCGTCAATGGGGGGAAGATTAAGATTTCCTTATAAAGCGGTAAATCGGAGCATGGCGAAGGCAATGCGGAATGAAAAAACGCCGCCCCGCGAAGCGTGCGGGACAGCGTGTCTCTGTTTTCTTTCAAACCACAAACCGGTAGCCCAGTCCCCGGACGGTCTGGATATAGCGGGGCTTGGCGGG
>JAQXPK010000057.1 GCA_029100605.1 Bacillota bacterium
ATCTCCTTCCCTCAGGAGATTTCCGGCTGGCGCACCTCCTTGGAGCAGGACAGAGAGTTAATAAAACGTGCCCTGCCGCCTCTGCATCAGCTGGCGCTGGGCGGTACCGCCGTGGGTACGGGCCTGAACGCCCCCGCTGGGTTTGACAAGGCCGCCGCCGACGCGCTCACCGAACTGACGGGCAAGCCCTTCGTCACAGCGCCCAACAAATTCCACGCCCTGACCTCCAAGGACGAGCTGGTGTTCGCCCATGGGGCGCTGAAGGCTCTTGCCTGCGACCTGATGAAAATTGCCAACGATGTGCGCTGGCTGGCCTCCGGCCCCCGGCTGGGTCTGGGAGAAATCACCATTCCCGCCAACGAGCCAGGCTCCTCCATCATGCCCGGCAAGGTCAACCCCACCCAGTGCGAGGCCCTGACCATGGTTGCCGTGCAGGTCATGGGCAACGATGCCGCCGTGGGCGTTGCCGCCAGTCAGGGCAATTTCCAGCTGAACGTGTTCATGCCGGTTCTGATCTACAATTTTCTGCAATCGGCCCGGCTTTTGGCGGAATCCATGACGGCCTTCAATGAGCGCTGCGCCGTGGGTATTCGGGCCAACCGGGAGAAAATGGGGCAGAATCTGCAAAACTCCCTGATGTTGGTTACCGCCCTGAATCCCTATATCGGCTACGAAAATGCGGCGAAAACCGCGAAAAAAGCCTTTGCCGAGAACATCACCCTGAAGGAAGCCTGTGTACAGCTGGGCTTCCTGACCGAAACGGAATTTGACAGGGTGTTCCACCCGGAACAGATGGTATAGGCCCGCAAGGCGGGCGGCTAATGCGTGCGCGAGCCGTGTGGAATCGTTACACCATTGGGTACAGGCTCGGTATCGGCGGCAATGCCGCAAATAATGCGTGCACGACTGGTGTGTTATCGTCACACCGCTGGGCATGCTCGGTATCGTTCCAAATACAAAAAGCAGCCCGGAAACCAATTGGTTTCCGGGCTGCTTGTGTACATATTTTACTTCCAAAGACCGTCGGGATACTTGCCTTCCTCAGTCATGGCCTTCAGGGCCGCAACCACCATGGGCTTGTCCGCGGAATAGGTCACGCCGTACCAGCGGTCGGGAGAGGACAGCACCTTAAAGGTTGCCTTGCCTTCCTTGATCAGCTGCGTGATAGGCAGGGGCAGGAAGAATTCGCACTTGATGGGGTTGATTTTCAATGCGTCCTTCAGGAACGCGGCGAACCGGCCCTCAATCTCGTCCAGGAAGCTGGGCATGAAGCCCCACATATTCATGGACACGATGGTCTCGGGAGCCAAGTCGGTGTAAACGCCGTCCTCCAGATACCGGATGCCGCCCTCGTAGGTTTCAATGGCGGTGCGCTCGATGACCTCGGTGAGGTAGCCCTTGTCGTCGATCTGGCAAACACCCCGGGCCACGCTGCCGTTTTCGGTGACGGTCTTGCCCAGCTCATAGCCCACCATGCAGTAGTCATAGGTTTCCCCGTCCTGAGCCTGACACAGGGCGTCGTAGACCACCCGGAAGGCGGAGGCACCGTAGTAGTCGTCCGAGTTAATGACGGCAAAGGGGGCGTCGCCAATGGCATCCCTGGCGCACATCACCGCGTGGCAGGTGCCCCAGGGCTTGGCGCGTCCCTGGGGGACGGTATAGCCTGCCGGGATCTTGTCCAGCTCCTGACAGGCGTAGCGGATCTCCATGGGGCATTTTTTCAAGCGGGCACCCACGGTGTCCATAAAATCCTTGCGGATGGCTTCCTTGATGATGATGACGGCGGTTTCAAAGCCCGCTTTGTATGCGTCGTACAGAGAGTAGTCCAGAATCGCCTCTCCCTGGCTGCCGACGGGATCGATCTGCTTCAGTCCGCCGTAACGGCTGCCCATGCCGGCGGCCATGACAACGAGAACAGGTTTGCGTGCCATAGAAAATTCTCCTTTGTGTGTTTTTCTTTGGTCTATGGGCATTATAACCCGAACGGGCGGGGAAAGCAAGGGATAAGCCGTTTTTTGTGCAGATTGATGGAGAAACCGGCGTCACTCCCCTGTAAAACTACAGCAGTTGGGATGCATCCAGAGAAATACTCTCCCGGCGAAGCTTGTCCCAGCGGAATTCCTTAGCCAATTCCCGGGCGGATACCGGTTCGTTCCGGTCGATCAGTCCGGCGCAGTATGCCAGAGTGCCGATGAGCTTTTCCGGGGTGACGTGTTGGCGCAGCTGCCCCAAGTCCAGATCCCGATCCCGCTTGCTTAACCGCCGCCCGTCGGGCGCCAGGAGCATGGGCACATGGGCATAAGCCGGGTGGGGAAAGCCGAACAGGGACTGTAAATACATCTGCCGGGGGGCGGAGGACAGAAGATCCATGCCCCGTACCACCTCCGTGACGCCGGCTTCCCCGTCGTCCACGGTGACAGCCAGCTGGTAGACGTACACCCCGTCCGCCCGGCGCACCACCATGTCCCCGCAGTCGGAGGCCAGGTTCCACTCCGAGCGCCCCTGCACCAGATCGTCCACTGTCCACAGACAGTCCGGCACCCGAACCCGCCAGGCGGGGACGCGGTGGTAAGCTGCTCGCTCCGCTTCCGTCAGGTTCCGGCAGGTGCCGGGGTAGACATAGGTGCCGTCGGAGAGGTGAGGGGCGTTGACGCTGTGAAGCTGGCTGCGGGTACAGTAGCAGGGGTACAGAAGCCCCTTCCGGGCAAGACAGTCAAAATACCGGTCATAGACGGCGCTTCTGCGGCTCTGGGGCGGCGTCTCCCGGTCGTAGGTCAGCCCAAGCCAGCGCAGGTCGTCCCGGAGAATCTCGGCATACGCTGGACTTGTCCTCTGGGTGTCCAGATCCTCCATCCGCAGCACCATTTCCCCGTCCCGGGAGCGGACGGACAGCCAGGCCATCAGCGCCGCGAACACGTTTCCCAGATGCATCCGCCCGGAGGGGGTGGGGGCGAACCGCCCAACGGGCTTCAGCTCCGCCATCGCAGCCACCACCAGATCGCGGCAGCCAGCACCCCCAGCTCCACCAGAGCCAGCAGCAGCGTACCCGCGCCCTTTCGCTTGGGCTTTCCCCGGTTGTCCTCCACATAGCAGGCATCATCGTCGTCGGTTTCCTCGTCGGCGAAGGCCGTGCGGTCAAAATCCACGGCGTAGTTTACAGGCGAAGGGTCTTCGGCATCCTCCTTTGGCTCGTCCAGCAGCTCCTGCTCGATGTGCCGCATGGTCTTGCCGGGGTCATCAAAAATCGGCATGGGGCATTCCTCCTTGTTGTGGTATTTTACAGGATTTGTTTACGAAAGTAAAGGGAATTGACGGGTATTTTCCCTTTGACGCGGCGGCTTTGCTCTGCTATAATAAGAAACTGAACTGTCAGAAACCTGGAGGAAACGACCATGAGAATGAGAAGAATGCGGAATCTGGAACCCAGAATGGAAAAATGTGCCGCCTACCGCGTCGCTGAGCCTGCCGCCCTGCGGGGAAACTGGCGGAGCCTGAAGCCCGGGTGCGAGGCACTGTGGGTGGAGGTCGGCTGCGGCAAAGGAAAATTCACCGCCGAGACCGCCGAGGCTAACCCCAACGTGCTGCTCATCGCCGTGGAGCGGTGCCGGGAGGCTATGGTGGTGGCAATGGAGAAGGCGAAGGCCATGGAACTGACCAACGTGTTTTTCATTGACATGGACGTAGCCAACATGGAGGTAGTTTTTGCCGAAGGGGAGATCGACCGTCTGTTTATCAATTTCCCCGACCCCTGGCCCCGGAAGAAAAAAGCCAAACGCCGCTTAACCCACCGGAGCTTCCTGGAAAAATACTGCCGCACTGTCCGGGCGGGCGGGGAGATTCACTTCAAAACCGACAATGCGCCCTTGTTTGAATACAGCCTGGAGGAATTCGCGGCCTGCGGCCTGGAAGTGAAGAACGTCACCCGGGATCTCCACAAGGACGGGGTCGTGGGCATTATGACGGGCTACGAGGAGAAGTTCTACAGCCTGGGCACCCCCATCAACCGGTGCGAGGTGGTGTGCAAGCCCTTCACGCTGCCCCCGGAGGAGAAGAAAAAGGAGGCGCAAGCCCATGAATGAGGTTTTGCGGCAGCTGTACGGGCGGAAATCCGTCCGGGTGTATGAGGATCGTCCCGTGGAGGCGGACGTGAAACAGGCAATCCTGTCTGCGGCGCTGCAGGCGCCCACGGCGGGGAATATGGCGCTGTACACCATTCTGGACATCACCGACCAGGCACTGAAAACGGCGCTGTCCAAAAGCTGCGACAACCAGCCCTTTATCGCTTCGGCGCCTATGGTGCTGATTTTCTGCGCGGATTATCACCGCTGGTACGATGTGTTCTGCCAGTTTGAGGACGACGTGCGTCAGCCGGGGATGGGCGATCTGTTCCTGGCGGAGGCGGACGCGCTGATCGCGGCGCAGAACGCGGTGACGGCCGCCCAAAGCCTGGGGCTGGGCAGCTGCTACATTGGAGACATCACGGAGCACTATGAATACCATCAGGAGCTTCTGAAGCTGCCCCGGTACGTCGTGCCCGCCGCCATGCTCTGCTTTGGATACCCCACGGAGCAGCAGCGCGCCCGGACAAAGCCGAAGCGGTTCGCGGTTTCCGATCTGGTGCACGAAAACGGCTACGACGAGGAAAAAGCCGCTGCCATGCCCCGGATGCTGTCGGAGCAGACGGGTCTGCAGGGGGAGGAACTGGCGGCGTGGGTGCGCCGCTTCTGCAAGCGCAAATGGAACAGTGACTTCAGCGCGGAGATGAGCCGCTCCTGCGGCGAAATAGCGGCCCAGTGGTGCGGCAAAAAGGAGTAAAACCGATGACCTATTTTGCAGGCAACTGTGACGTTGCCGTGATTGGCGCGGGGCACGCGGGGATTGAAGCTGCCCTGGCAGCCGCACGGCTGGGGCTGCGTACCATTCTCTTTACCATCAACCTGGACGCTGTGGGGAATATGCCCTGCAACCCCGCCATCGGCGGCACCGGAAAGGGACATCTGGTGCGGGAGCTGGATGCTCTCGGCGGAGAAATGGGGGTGGCGGCTGACCACGCCTGTATCCAGTACCGGATGCTCAACCGGGGTAAAGGCCCCGCCGTCCACTCCCTCCGCGCCCAGGCAGACCGGATCCGCTACCGGCAGTATATGAAGCACACGTTGGAGCTGCAGGAAAATCTGGAGCTGAAGCAGGCGCAGATCGTGGCAGTGCTCACGGAAAACGGGGCGGTCACCGGCGTGTGCACCCAGCTGGGGGCGGAGTACACCGCCAAGGCCGTGGTCATTGCCACCGGGACGTATCTGGACAGCACCGTCATCACCGGGGAGAGCGTCATCCCCTCCGGCCCCGACGGGATGCACCCCAGCGTGGGTCTGGCGGACAATCTGCGCACGCTGGGACTATCCCTTCGCCGCTTCAAAACCGGCACGCCTCCCAGAGTGAACCGGCGCTCCATCGATTTTTCCAAGATGGAGGTGCAGCCGGGGGATGAAACCGCGGAACCATTTTCCTTCCGTACGGAGCACAAGGTGAACAACTCCGCCGTGTGCTACCTCACCTACACCAACGAGGAAACTCACCGGATCATTCGGGAGAACCTGTACCGCAGCCCCATGTACGACGGCACCATCTCCGGCGTCGGCCCCCGGTACTGTCCCAGCATTGAGACGAAAATCGTCCGCTTTGCCGACAAGCCCCGGCACCAGCTGTTCATCGAGCCTTGCGGGCTGGACACCGAGGAAATGTACATTCAGGGCTTTTCCTCCAGTCTGCCGGAGGATGTGCAGCTGGCAATGCTCCACACCGTGGCGGGGCTGGAGCACGCGGAAATGATGCGTCCGGCCTACGCCATCGAGTATGAATGCGTCGATCCCACCCAGCTGAAGCCCACCCTGGAGACCAAGCTCGTTTCCGGCTTGTACGGCGCGGGGCAGTTCAACGGCACCTCCGGCTACGAGGAAGCCGCCGCTCAGGGACTGGTGGCGGGCATCAACGCGGCGCTGAAAATTCAGGGCAAGCCGCCTCTGATTCTCACCCGGGACACCAGCTACATCGGCACGCTGATTGACGATCTGGTGACCAAGGGAACGGAGGAGCCTTACCGGATTATGACCAGCCGCTCGGAATACCGGCTGCTCCACCGGCAGGACAATGCTGACCAGCGTCTGACCCGCATTGGCGCGGAGATCGGCCTGGTTCCCCCGGAGCGCTTAAAAGCGGTGGAGGAAAAGTACGACCGGGTGCGCCGGGAGGTGCAGCGGCTGGAGAGCAGCGGCGTGCCCGCTTCGGAGGAACTCAACGCCATGCTGGCAGAAAAGGGCACCGCGCCGGTTGCCAACTCCGCACGGCTGGCGGATCTTCTGCGCCGCCCTCAGATCAGCTACGATGATCTCGCCCCCTTCGACCCGGAACGACCGGCACTGTCCGGCGCCGTTACCGACGAGGTGGAGATTCAGATCAAGTACGCGGGATATTTGGCCCGACAGGAAAAGCAGGTGGAGGAATTCAAGAAGGAGGAAGCCCGTCTGCTGCCCCCGGATCTGGACTACGCTGCCATACCGGGGCTGCGGCTGGAGGCCCGGGAAAAGCTCAACGCCATCCGCCCGGTTTCCCTGGGGCAGGCGGGGAGGATCTCCGGCGTCAGCCCGGCGGACATCGCCGTGCTGCTCATCTATCTGGAACAGCAGTAGACCACAAAATGCCGGAAACACAGCAGATTCAGAAATCACAGCTTGCGGCGGGTCGCCGCTGACAATGCGTGCTCAGGTGGTTTGTAGTCGCTACGCCATTGGGTAAGGCTCGGTTCGTTACGGAGTACAAAATGAAATTAAGTACGGCACAGCCTTCCCCTCTGGGGAAGGTGGCAGCGTGTCAAAAAAGTCCCATAATAGCGATGTCATTGCGAACCAGCCCGCAGGCTGGTGTGGCAATCCCCCAAAACTGCAGAAAAACTTCATGTTTTGCATGGAAAATGTTTGAAAACCGGGGGGATTCCCACGCCAGTAAAGAGCACTGGCTCGGAATGACATGTTTTTTCGACAGTCTGGGTTTCTCCTTGAGGAGAAGCTGGCAAAAATCTTTGATTTTTGACTGATGAGGTGTGCAGTACCCGTGTACGATAAGGAAAGCATTTCGGTGAATCGGGACGGGATAACGCCGCTATCGCGGCGACACCTCATCCGTCTCGCCTAACGGCGAGCCACCTTCCCATCAAGGGGAAGGCTTTAACGCGCCAAATTCCAATTTGGTACCATGTGACGAACCGCACAGCACCCGATTGCGTAGCGATGCCCTACAACCTATGCATTGTCAGCGGCGACTCGCGCTACTCTACCGGTGGTAGAGTAGAAAATCTACTGCCGGTAGGGACGCAGGAGAAATTTTCCTTCCCCGGGGGCGTGACTTCTTCCCGGAAATGTGATAGAATGACTTCAGATTCCGGCCTTGCCGTTTCTGTATTCTTTTCAGGAGTGTGAACCTCATGCCGAATTACCAAATCGTAACCGATTCCTGCTGTGACCTTCTCCCCGAGATGTACGAACAGCTGAATTTGACTTTAGTCCCTCTGAGCAT
>JAQXPK010000058.1 GCA_029100605.1 Bacillota bacterium
ATGCTCAGAGGGACTAAAGTCAAATTCAGCTGTTCGTACATCTCGGGGAGAAGGTCACAGCAGGAATCGGTTACGATTTGGTAATTCGGCATGAGGTTCACACTCCTGAAAAGAATACAGAAACGGCAAGGCCGGAATCTGGAGTCATTCTATCACATTTCCGGGAAGAAGTCACGCCCCCGGGGAAGGAAAATTTCTCCTGCGTCCCTACCGGCAGTAGATTTTCTACTCTACCACCGGTAGAGTAGCGGCCACTGGCCGCCACGCATTGCCCGCGGGGGCATCCCCGCAAAACAGCCCCGTCCTTGCGGACGGGGCTGCGGGTTATGGGTATTCCGGTCTCGGAACCGTTGTGATCACCGGGGTGCCGTCCCGGTTCAGCAGGGGAGTCAGGCCGCCGGCGTAGCCGTTGGCCTGCCACAGATAGTTCACGCCGGTCTGTTTATCCACCCAGATCTGAACCTGTGGGGAGAATCCGCCTCCCTGGGAATAGGTTTTCACAAAGCGATCTTCCTGCTTTGCCATGTTACTTCTTCACGCTCTCCACAATGCCCTCAGCCATGCCCACCAGACCCTGCATCTCGCTGGGAATGATGATCTTGGTGGCCTGACCGTCGGCGATCTTCTGCATGGCCTCGATGGACTTGAGCTTGATGACCTGATCGTTGGGGGCGGACTTGTTCAGCATTTCCAGAGAATCCGCCAGGGCCTGCTGCACCTTGCGGATAGCCTCAGCTTCACCCTCGGCCTTCAGGATCGCGGCCTGCTTCTCGGCGTCGGCCCGGAGGATCGCGGATTCCTTCTCACCTTCGGCGATGAGGATGGCGGACTTCTTCTGGCCTTCCGCCTGAAGGATGGCCTGCCGGCGGTCACGCTCGGCCTTCATCTGCTTCTCCATGGAGTTCTGGATGTCCTGGGGCGGCAGAATGTTCTTCAGCTCCACCCGGTTGACCTTGATGCCCCAGGGGTCGGTGGCCTCGTCCAGGATGGAGCGCATCTTGGTATTTACCACGTCCCGGCTGGTCAGGGTCTGATCCAGTTCCAGGTCGCCGATGATGTTCCGCAGGGTGGTGGCGGTCAGGGTCTCCATTGCCGCCATGGGCTGCTCCACGCCGTAGGCGTACAGCTTGGGGTCGGTGATCTGGAAATAAACCACAGTGTCGATCTGCATGGTGACGTTATCCTTGGTGATAACCGGCTGGGGCGGATAGTCCAGCACCTGCTCCTTCAGGCTTACCTTCCGGGCGATGCGGTCGATGAAGGGCACCTTGAAGTGCAGACCCACGCCCCAAACGGAGTGGAACGCGCCCAGCCGCTCGATGACGTAGGCCCGGGACTGCTGAACCACGGAAATATTGGTGATGACGATAATAAACGCGATGATAAAAATGGCTAAAATGACAAAACCCATACTAGTACCTCCCAATCCGTTTCTCTTCTTTGCGAATGCTACACCTTCACAGGCGCCTCGACGGGTGTGACGAACACCTTAACGCCCTCCACCCGATCCACCCGGATCTCGGTGCCTTCGGCAATGGGGTCGCCGGAGGTGCTCCGGGCCGACCATTCCATGCCGCCCAGCTTCACCTGACCATGAGCCTCCACATTGTCAATGGCGGTGGTGACCCGCCCGACGGAGCCGATGACGGCGTCCACATTGGTGGATGTCAGCTGGGGCTTCAGGTACTTCCGAACCCAGGGCCACAGAAGGGCAAGCAGTCCGCCGGACACTAGGACAAACAGCGTTGTCTGCAGCCAGACGGGGCCGCCCACGGCAGCGCACAGCACCGCCACCAGGGAACCCACCGCGAACCAGACGGACACCAGGTGCACAGGACACGCGGCTTCGACGATCAGGAACACCACCATCAGCACCAGCCAGGAAATTGCAGCCCAATTCATGAAATGACCTCCTCCCGATTGGACTTAATTCCATCATATCAGAAATATGCCCCGGGGTCAATGGATTTGTCATGTAAAATTTTGTGACAATGTACAATCATCCGCGAAGGTGACCGTACTTTTCCCAATTCGGGGGTATGCATTTCCGGCGGGGGATGCTATAATAATTTACATACATATCGGCTTAACGCAGCAAAGCGGTAAATTACAGTTTGGCGCGCAGCTCCCAAGGCTTCCCCTCTGGGGTGGTGCTCCGCGCAGCGAATCAGAAATAGTATGATTGCCGGGGGAAATCATACCATAATGTCCGCTGTCAAAAATCTTTGATTTTTGACTGATGAGGGGCGGTACTGCGGAGCAATCATCCGGAGCGTTTCCGCGAATTCATATTGGGGAAACCCTCATCCGTCTCGCCTGACGGCGAGCCACCTTCCCCGGAGGGGAAGGCTTTTGCCCGCCAAACTGGAATTTGGCGTACTGGTGCGGCAGCACCCTTGGCTCTCCCTTTGGGAGAGCTGTCACCGCAGGTGACTGAGAGGGTATCTCGGTACAGCGTACCCTCTCCGTCAAAAATCGAAGATTTTTGCCACCTCTCCAATAGGGAGAGGCAAGGCGGCTGCGCCGCCAAACCGCAATTTTCCGCCCGGTAACGAACCGAGCCGCACCCAATGGCGTAGCGATTACAAACCACCTGGGCACGCATTGTCAGCGGCGACTCGCCGCCAAATTCCAGTTTATCGCTTTGCTGGGTTATCCCGATAAGCACAATGATTTATGCCTGTCGGGATAACGCGGCAAAGGGGACACCTTTATTCCGCATTCTACATCTGGCATTCCCTGAATTCGCGGCGGCTCGCCGCAGGAGGTGAACACTGTGCAGTCAAAAAAACGAGCGCTTCTGGATTTCGGACGGATGGCGGGGATTCTGGCGCTGGCCTTTGCCGTGAATCTGATTCTGCGCCGCCTGTTCAATACCCAGACCATGACCCCCATGATTTTCGTGCTGGGCGTGTTTTTGGTTGCCTGGCGGACGCAGGGGTATCTGTGGGGCATTCTCGCCTCCCTGATCAGCGTTTTCGCGGTGAATTTCGCGTTTACCTACCCGTACTGGGAATTCAATCTGATCCGCCCGGAGTGCCTTTCCTCGGCGGTGGTTATGCTGGTGGTGTCCATTATGACCAGTGCCCTGACCACCAAAATCAAGCGACAGGAGCAGATGAAGGCGGAGGCGGAGAAGGAACGGATGCGGGGCAATCTGCTGCGGGCGGTGTCTCACGACCTGCGCACGCCCCTGACCTCCATCTACGGTGCCTGCTCCGCCATGCTGGAAAATTTTGACGAGATTCCCCGGGAGACCCACATGAAGCTGCTATCCGACGTTTGCAGCGACGCCCAGTGGCTGGTGCGGATGGTGGAAAACCTGCTGTCCGTAACCCGGATCGACGCCGACGGCGTAAGCCTTGCCAAAAACGACACGGTTCTGGAGGAACTGATCGACACGGTGCTGGTCAAGTTTCACAAGCACTATCCCCAGCAGGCGGTGCACCTGGGCATCCCCGACGACTTTGTCAGCATCCCCATGGATGCCATGCTGATTTCCCAGGTGCTGATGAATCTGCTGGAAAACGCGGTATTCCACGCGAAGGGCATGAAAAACCTCTGGCTTCGGGTGGAGGTCAGAGGCGGCTGGGCATATTTCTCTGTGGAGGACGACGGCTGCGGCATTCCGGAGGAAAAGCTGCCCAAGCTGTTCACGGGGATGCTGGACAGCGAAGCGCCGACGGATCTCAGCCGCAGCAGCATGGGCATCGGCCTGAGCGTGTGCAGCGCCATCATCAAGGCTCACGGCGGGGACATCTGGGCGAAGCGCCGCCCGGAAGGCGGCACGGAGGTGGGCTTCCGACTGGAAATGGAGGATCATCATGGGGAACAACAAATATAAAATTCTGATTGTGGAGGATGACCGGAGCATTTTGGGCTTCGTCCAGACCATTCTGGAAGCCAACGGCTATCAGGTGCTCACGGCGGAGCGGTGCGCCCAGGGTCTGCTGGTGTTTTCCTCCCATATTCCCGATCTGGTGGTGCTGGATCTGGGGCTTCCGGATCTGGACGGGACGGAGTTTATCCGCCAGGCCCGGGCCCTCAGCGCGGTTCCCATCATTGTGCTTTCCGCGAGAACCGAGGAGGCTGACAAGGTGTCCGCCCTGGATCTGGGAGCCAACGACTACATCACCAAGCCCTTCGGCACGGCGGAGCTGCTGGCCCGGGTGCGGGCGGCGCTGCGCTCCGGCCGTCTCAGCCCTCAGGCGACCCCTGCCAGCCGGTTCACCGTGGACGATCTGGTGATCGACTACGACCGGCGGCAGGTTACGGTGGCGGGCAGCCCGGTACATTTGACCCAGACGGAGTACAACATTCTGGCGTTTCTCAGCCAGCATACGGGAAAGGTGATGACCTACGCCGCCATCATCCGGGAGATCTGGGGCAGTATGGACGACGGCAGCGTGAAAAAGCTCCAGGTAAACATGGCAAACATCCGCAAGAAGCTGGGCTGCCGTCCCGGCGACAGCCGCTACGTCACCAATGAGCTGGGCGTGGGCTACCGAATGCTGGACGAATAGCGCTGATGCCCCGGGGGCAGTGCGTGCACAGGCAGTCTTTCCACCCATTCAGGCCGGAAAGACTGTCTGATTATAATCGTATATTAGGGAACCTCTGAATCAATCGTCTGCGGCTGGGCGGCGAATCTCCTTGCTCCATTGTGCGGTGCTGCCATAGCATCACACCCGCTTCAGCCAGCAAAAGCCCTTCGGGGGGAGGATGATTCCGGTGAGATTTCGCGTTTCTCCGGTGAGAAGATCCCGATACCCGCCGCCGCTGTGCAGAGCGCCGGCGCTCCTGGGTTCGCTGCTGAAATTGAACAGTCCCACCAGCTGCTCCTGCCCCAGGCAACGGACAATTCCCAGAATCGCCCTGTCTCCGGTGTTCAGCGTGGAGGCGCTGGCGTCGCAGGAGAAGGCAGCCTCTTCGGCCCGCAGGCGTTCCAGCTGGGCAAGCGCTGTGGAAATCCGGTATTCACAGGTGCCGGGCTGCTCCGCCCGGGCGGCTGCCGTCCAGTCCATTTTGCCCCGGTGCAGATAGCGGGAATCGGCGGCTTTGGCTGTGTCCGCGTGATAGCTCTCGTCGTTCAGCTGACCGATCTCGTCTCCGGAGTACAGCACCGGAATGCCGGAGAGCAGGAACATGTATGCGTGGAGCATAACGATCTCCCGGACAGCCAGATCGATGGCGTCCGGATCCCCGGTTTCCAGAGCCGTCTGCAATCCACACAGAGAAGCGGTGGTGCCGCAGAGCCGGGCGTCTCCGGTGACCGGGTCTTCGTTGTACAGCTCGCCCCGGCTCCCGCTCAGGCCGTGCAGACCCCGGAAATAGTCGTTTAAGTAGGCCTTGTGCGCCCGCTCCTCCATTCCGAACCGGTGCAGGGAGTCGTAGTCCAGTCCCCAGCCAATGTCGTCATGGCAGCGCAGATAGTTCAGGAACACATACTGCCCAGGCAGCGCGAACACCTTGTCCAGCTGCTCCCGCAGCAGACGGGTATCCTGGGTCGCCACCGTGTGCCAGGTGGTCGCCATGGTGGTCACGTTGTAGAGCATATGGCACTCCGGCTT
>JAQXPK010000059.1 GCA_029100605.1 Bacillota bacterium
ACCGATATACCCTCTCAGTCACCTGCGGTGACAGCTCTCCCAAAGGGAGAGCCAAGACAGCGTGTCAAAAAAGTCCCATAACAGCGATGTCATTGCGAACCAGCCCGCAGGCTGGTGTGGCAATCCGTTCTCCAAGTGTACCCGGGAACCCCTATCCGTCAGTCCTTCGGGCTGCCATCTTCCCCAAAGATGCGAATTGTCTTGCTTTTTCCCCGGCTGCATGGTAAAATACGGTGATGAAGCTGTGAAGAGGGGGGATTTGCTTGAAGCGTTTTCTGACGGTGCTGATCGCCTGTGTTTTGCTCATGGGGCTGCTTGCCCTGCCGGTGTCCGCCGAGAGCGCGGCCTCCCGGGTGGATACCTATCTGACCGTCAATTCCCAAGGCGACTGCCTGGTAAATATGACCGTGACCCTGCGCCTGGAAGCCGTCACCTCCGGGCTGACCTTCCCTCTGCCTGCCACCGCTACGGACATTACCCTGAACGGTTCCTCCGTCACCACGACCAAGACCGCCTCCGCCGTCCGGGTGGACATCAGCCGTCTGGTGGGCGGCCTCACCGGGGAAATTCCTCTGAACTTCAACTTCACCCTCCCGGGAGCCGTCCAGGTCGTGACCATCAATGACAAGCGGGAGCTGCAACTGAATCTGGAGCTGCTCAGCGGCTTTGAGCTGCCGGTGGAGCGGCTGGATTTTGTCATCACCATGCCGCCGGGGGAGATGAAGAACCAGCCCAAATTCACCAGCATCTACCGCCAGGAGAGCATTGGCTCCGACCTGAGCTGGACGGTGAGCAGCAACCAGATCATCGGCTCCAGCAAAGTCACCCTCAACGACCACGAGGGCGTCACCATGACCATGCTGGTGGAGAAGGAAATGTTCCCCACCGTGAGCACTTACGTCCGGGAGGGCAACCCGGAGATCATCCCCATGCTGATCTGCGTGGGGCTGGCGCTGCTGTACTGGCTGATCTTCCTGCGCACCAAGCCCCTGATCCGCAGCCGGAGCACGACGCCGCCCGAGGGCATCACCGCCGGGGAAATGGGCTGCCGGCTGACCCTGTCCGGCGGCGATCTGACCATGATGGTATTTTCCTGGGCTCAGCTGGGCTATCTGCTGATCCAGGTGGATGGCAGCGGGCGGGTTCTGCTGCACAAGCGCATGGACATGGGCAACGAGCGCAGCGCCTTTGAAAACAAGGTATTCAAGCTCCTGTTTGGCAGCCGCCGGGTGGTGGACGCCACGGGATACCCCTACGCCAACCTGAGCCGCAAAATCCTGGGCATCGTTCCCAACGAGCGGAATATGTACAAGGGTGCCAGCGGCAACGTAAAGATCTTCCGGGGCCTTTGCTGCGGCGCTCAGATCTTCTGCGGCATCTGCGTGGCGATGAACATGACCACGGTTCTGGCGCTGCAGATTCTGCTGGCGATGATTCTGGGTGTGTTCGGCGCGGTTTCCGCCTGGCTGATCCAGGACGTTCCCTACCGCACCCATCTGCGGGGCAAGGTGCCGGTGTACATCGGCCTTGTGTGCATCCTGCTCTGGATTGTACTGGGGCTGCTGAGCGGGCAGGTTTGGATCCCGTTGTGCAGCGTTCTGGTGCAGCTGCTTCTGGGCTACTTCGCCGCCTACGGCGGGCGGCGCAGCGATTTAGGCCGTCACGTGGCGGCACAGGTGCTGGGCTTCCGAAGCTATGCCAAGCATCTGCCCCGGGAGGACGTCGGCCGTCTTCTGTCCAACGATCCGGACTACTTCTTCAATCTGGCACCCTACGCCCTGGCGCTGGGGGTCATCAAGCCCTTCGCCAAGGCCTTCAGCCGCCGGGAGCTGGAGCAGTGCCCCTACCTGTTCACCCGGGTCGCCAAGAGACGGACGGCGGAGGAATGGGCGGCGCTTCTGTCCGAGACCGCCGACCGAATGGACGAAAAGTCCCGCCGGATGCAGCTGGAACGGTGGGTTCCGGTTCCCCTCCGCCGCCGGCGCAGATCATAATAACGCCCCTGTCCATCGCCGAAACACGGTGGACAGGGGAATTTTTTATTATTTATAGTGCTTATCGGTTTTCCTCAGCTGCCCGACAAATCGGAACTTGGCGGCACAGCCGCCTTGCCTCTCCCTATGGGAGAGGTGGCAAAAATCTTCGATTTTTGACGGAGAGGGTACGCTGCACCGATATACCCTCTCAGTCACCTGCGGTGACAGCTCTCCCAAAGGGAGAGCCAAGGGTGTTGCCGCACCAATACGCCAAACCGGCAAGTTGCAATTTATCTGGCACCCGTTTCGTAGGGCTTATGTCATGACCCCGCCGACGACGTTGGATTCTACGCAATGTAAATTTGGGTGAATACCGGCA
>JAQXPK010000060.1 GCA_029100605.1 Bacillota bacterium
TTCCTATGCCGCACCGGAATCCAGAGGAAGTTTGTACAATTGTGTACAGCTCGGGAACCACTATGCTGTTTTATGGAATCATGCATTGCAAGGTGCGTGAAATAGTGCTGGATTTTACACGGAAAGTATGCGATAATGGTACGGCAGGAATTGAGCATCGGGTGGAACCTTCATTTCATTCCATTGCGAAATTGCTCTGCCATATTTTCATCTGCACAGGTATTGGAACGTGCCAAACCAGGCGGCGGTTTATCCGACCATTCCGATAAGTCGATGCCTTTGTGCGGCATTCGCGTTCCGGTATCCCGTGGAGGACAAAGGAGAACCCTATATGAAAACTGCCATCGTTTACTATTCCAGACACCATGGGAATACCAAAAAGCTCATTGATGCCATCGCCGCCCGGTGGGAGGTGACTGTCATCGATGCCAGCGAAGTAAAAACAGCGGACTTGTCCCAGTTTGATGCTGTGGGTTTGGCTTCGGGAATCTACTATTCCAAATTCCACGAAACCGTCCTTACCTTTGCGGAGAAGAATCTACCTGAGGGTAAGAATGTCTTTTTCCTGTATACCTGCGGGTCGAAACGGAAGGGCTACACCCAGACGATTGCGGACTGCGTGAACAGGCACAGTGCCACTGTTCTGGGTGAGTATGGCTGCCCGGGCTTTGATACCTTTGGACCCTTCAAGCTCATCGGCGGAATCGCCAAGGGTCATCCCGACAGCCATGATCTGGACGGCGCCGTGGCATTCTATGAAAAAGCTGTACTGCGAGAGAATACCGACACTTGCGAATAAACCGGCTGCTTTACAGCGCTTGAAACGGGAGAACCAGCGTTTGCTGCTTCTTCGGAATGACTGATATTTTGGGTGAAAAAGGAGAGACTGCAAACCGCCATGTTTATCTGCATACCGGATTGACCGGGACCCACCTTCGTAACGTTAACATTCATCTAGGGCAATACCGCATAATGGGGCAAGGAGATTCGGCGAGAGATTTTGACGCAAGCGAAAGTATGAAAAAATGCGGGAATACTGGATGTAATTCCCATTTTTCATACTGCACGATTGGGACTTTAGATCTGCCGAAGCCCGCAGTTCCCACCCAGCGGTGTTGCCCTAGTTTAATAAGATGGTTGGAGTTCATTGTGGTTAGATAGATGGGCTTTCTGCAAATCATACGATTTGCAGAAGGAAAAGGTTGCATGGGAAAGAAAAAACTGGGGGAATACCCAGCGTATTCCCCCAGCCTCCACAGGTTCATTTGAGACCCTTAACCCATTTGTCAGGTTTGCCATTGGTTATCCACGGTTTCTCCAGGCAGGGGAACCGCTTCTTACGCGCTCTTCTGTCAGAAAACCGGATCAATCCTGGTCGCCGGGGGCGTCCTTCTTCCGGTCGCAGCCGGTGGGCGTGAACTGGCGGGCAGGGAAGGGGATGCGGCTGAACATTTCGCAGGGATCCTCCGTGGAGCAGCTTTCGCCGTCGCAGCACTCCTTCTCCGGGATGGCATACTCCACCATGGGCACGATCAGCTGAACGTCCCGTTCCAGACGGACGATGGAGAACTGCCCCAAAGTGACGTACAAGCGGCGGTGATCCCCGGGGATGGTCAGCTCTTCATCAAACATCCCCCGGATGCTTGCGGGAATCTGAACGGTGACGGCCTCTCCGCCGCCGCCCTCGCAGGCTTCCCGCACCTTGGAGGAAAGCACCATGGGATCCAGCACCTCCACCACGGCGGTGGGGCGGTTGGCGGAGGGGACGGTGCAGCCGTCGGCCTCGCCGATGCGGGTATCGCTGGTGTAAATGTGCGCCCGACTGTCCTCGCCGCAGAGCACAGCCCGCTTGGAGAAGACGGCAAGACCGCACAGGGCGGCGGGACGGCAGGTGCCCACCACCGCGTCCGCCAGAATCCGGTAGTAGAAGGTAATGTCGATGCAGTAATGGTTCCGGTCAAAGGCCACCGGCTCTACATCAATGTAAGTGTACAGTAGCTCCGCGCTGCGTACCCGGACGTTGGCGGCATTGTCCAAAATCTGCTGGGAGCTGCAGGTCAGATATACCCGCAGATCCTCCACGCAGTCCTTATCCCGGCAGGCGTCGGTAATCTTCCGTGTGTGAATGGACATGGCCTGACGCAGATCCTGAGGATTGCAGCGCAGGATGTCCGAACATTGCTCAGACATGGATAACCCCTCCTGATGGCGTGATTTAAGCGTTTACTGCTTATAGGACAGTTTATGCGCAGAACCTCAGGAAGTGCATTGCCGGATGGAGAAGGAAATTCGGAGCGGGGGATGGATTCTTCCCCCGCTCCGAATGGTTTATTCTCCCCAGCTGAACCGGTACACCGTCTCGCTGCGGTAGGTTTCCCCGGCTTTTGTGATGGGCTGGGGCCAATCCGGGTGGTGGATGCTGTCGGGGTAGAACTGGGTTTCCAGAGCCACGCCGGCGCGCTTGCCATAATGGATCCCGCCCTTGCCGGTCTCGTTCAGGTAATTGCCGGCGTAGAACTGGATGCCGGGGCAGTCGGTGTACACGCTCATGGTTCTGCCGGAGACCGGATCGGACAACGTGGCGCAGGGATTGCAGAATACCTCCCAGTTGTGATCGTAGCCGCCCTGGAGCCGCAGCGGCTCGTAATCCGCGCCGATGTCCTGACCGATGGGCTTGGGTGTACGGAAATCCATGGGCGTCCCGTCTACCCGGCGCAGCTCACCGGTGGGAATGCCGCCCGCGTCGTCGGGGGTGAAGAACCGACCGGGGATGGTGAGGGTTTGCGCCATGGCCTTGCCGGTTTCGGCCTGCCCCGCCAGATTGAAATAGCTGTGGTTGGTGAAATTGAACACGGTATCCTTGTCGCTGGTTGCCTCGTAGACGATATGCAGCCCGTTGTCCGGCTCCAGAGAATAGGTGACCCGGATGACGGCGTTTCCCGGGAAGCCCTGGTCGCCGTCGGGGCTGTGGAGCTCCAGACAGACCGCGTTATCCGTGAGAGAAACCAGCGTCCACAGCCGCTGGAAGAAAAAGTCCGGGCCGGAATGGAGGTTGTTCGGGCCCTCATTGGGGGTCAGGTGATAGGCTTTCCCGTTCAGTGAGAAACCCGCGCCCTGAATCCGGTTGGCGTTCCGGCCCACAGTCGCGCCCAGGCAGGCGCCGTTTGCCCCGCGGTAGCCATTGCAGTCGTCGTAGCCCAGCACCACATCGGCTGCCTGCCCGTTCCGGTCGGGAACCAGCAGCGAAACCAGAGCCGCGCCGTAGTCGGTGACGGAGGCGGACAGTTTCCCACAGGAAATGGTGTATCGAAATGTTTCTTCGCCGGAAGGCAAAATGCCGAACGTTTTTTTCATCGGAAAGGCTCCTTTCATTTTTCGTCGGGAAAGAAGGGGAATTATGTAAAGAATGCTTATCCGGATTATACTATATTCTGCCGCGCATTTCAAACCCTTCTTTTGGATTTTTGGAAAAAACGGAACTTTCCTCCCGGCACAAAGAACGTTATCCCGGACGAAAAACAGGAAACTTTTCGCCGAAGAAAAAAGCCATACCATATTTTGTGATTTCTACTTGACAAAACCACAATATATAGTATAATAAGCCATGCACGGATCAACTACCGGCGAGCGATTCCAAGGAGGAGAACCTATGAAGATCATCAAGCGCAACGGCGCGGAAGTCGTTTTCGACATTAACAAGATCATCATGGCCGTGACCAAGGCCAATGAAGCGGTGGACGAAAAGGTACGCATGACCCCGCTGCAGATTCAGCGGATCTCTCAGAGCGTCCAGATCGCCTGCGAGGAGATGGGCCGCAGCCCCTCCGTGGAGGAGATCCAGGATCTGGTGGAAAAGGCCATTATGGCCCACGGCGCCTTTGAGGTGGCCAAGGAGTACATCACCTACCGCTATACCCGCAGCCTGCTGCGCCAGTCCAATACCACCGACGACCGCATCCTCAGCCTCATCGAGTGCAACAACGAGGAGGTCAAGCAGGAGAACGCCAATAAGAACCCCACCATCAACGCCGTCCAGCGGGACTACATGGCAGGCGAGGTCAGCAAGGACATTACCCGCCGCATTCTGCTGCCCAAGGACGTGGTGGACGCCCACGAGGCCGGCATCATCCACTTCCATGACGCGGACTACTATGCCCAGCATATGCACAACTGCGATCTGGTGAATCTGGACGATATGCTGCAGAACGGCACCGTCATCTCCGGCACCCTCATTGAGAAGCCCCATTCCTTCTCCACCGCCTGCAACATCGCCACCCAGATCATTGCCCAGGTGGCCTCCAACCAATATGGCGGACAGTCCATCTCCCTGACCCACCTGGCTCCCTTTGTCCAGATCAGCCGGGAGAAGATCCGTAAGTCCGTGGAAAAGGAAATGAAGGAGTTTGGCATCGCGCCCTCCGAGGAGGCCATCTCCAAGGTGGTGGAGGAGCGGCTGCGGGAGGAAGTCCGCCGGGGCGTTCAGACGATCCAGTACCAGGTGGTCACCCTCATGACCACCAACGGTCAGGCTCCCTTCATCACCGTGTTCATGTACCTCAACGAGGCCAAGGATGAGCAGGAGAAGAAGGATCTGGCCATGATCATTGAGGAGACCCTGCGCCAGCGCTACGAGGGCGTGAAGAACGAGAAGGGCGTGTGGATCACGCCTGCCTTCCCCAAGCTCATTTACGTCCTGGAGGAGGACAACGTCCGGGAGGGAACGCCCTACTGGTATCTGACCCGTCTGGCTGCCCAGTGCACCGCCAAGCGGCTGGTTCCCGACTATATCAGTGAAAAGAAAATGAAGGAGTACAAGCTCTCCAAAGGAGAGACCCCGGGCAACGGCGACGTCTATACCTGCATGGGCTGCCGCAGCTTCCTGACCCCCGACCGCTCCGGCAACGGTTGGGACAACGTGGCAAACGCCGGCAATTACGAGCCGGGCAAGCCCAAGTACTACGGCCGGTTCAACCAGGGCGTCGTCACCATCAACCTGGTGGATGTGGCTCTGTCCTCCGGACGGGACGTGACCAAGTTCTGGGAAATCTTCGAGGAACGGTTGGAGCTGTGCCACCGGGCGCTGCAGTGCCGCCACGAGCGTCTCAAGGGCACTCTGTCCGACGCCGCTCCCATTCTGTGGCAGTACGGCGCGCTGGCCCGGCTTCCCAAGGGAGAGCCCATTGACAAGCTCCTCTACGGCGGCTATTCCACCATTTCCCTGGGCTATGCGGGACTGTATGAGTGCGTCAAGTATATGACCGGCAAGTCCCATACAGACGAGGAGGCCAAGCCCTTCGCGCTGTCCGTGATGCAGAAGATGAACGACAAGTGCCTGGAGTGGAAGACGGCGGAGAACATTGACTATTCCCTGTACGGCACGCCGCTGGAATCCACCACCTACAAGTTCGCCAAGTGCCTGCAGAAGCGCTTCGGCATCATTCCCGGCATCACCGACAAGAGCTACATCACCAACTCCTACCACGTCCATGTGGCGGAGCCTATCGATGCCTTCACCAAGCTGCGCTTTGAGGCGGAGTTCCAGCAGCTGTCTCCCGGCGGCGCCATCAGCTATGTGGAAGTACCCAATATGCAGAACAACATCGACGCCGTGCTGGAAGTGATGCAGTTTATCTACGACAACATTATGTACGCTGAGCTGAACACCAAGTCCGACTACTGCCAGGTCTGCGGCTTTGACGGCGAGATCGAGATTCAGGAGGACGAGGACGGCAAGCTGGTTTGGGTCTGCCCCCAGTGCGGCAACCGGGATCAGAGCAAGATGAACGTTGCCCGCCGCACCTGCGGCTACATCGGCACCCAGTTCTGGAACCAGGGACGCACTCAGGAAATCAAGGATCGGGTTCTGCATCTGTAATGACAATCGGATAACAAAGAGAACGGCTCCATGGTGGAGCCGTTCTCTTTTGCTGGTCACGCATCTTCGGGCTGCGAGGGAATCAGCCTCTGGTACAGCCGGAACCGATCCAGCCCATACATCCCATACCCCAAATCCACGGTTGCCATATATTGGAACCCAAATTCCTCATACAGGCAAATGGCTGGCAGATTCTTTTCATACACATCCAGCCGAACCGCCTTCATGTGCATCCGGGAAGCGTAGGTCAGCACAAATTCCATCAGCGCTTTCCCCACGCCCATGTGCAGATACCGGGGGTGCACAGCCAGGGTGTATACCACAAAGACCTCCTGGTCATCCAAAAGAATCTTCCAATCGACCTTCCGGTAGCCTTCCTCCGGGCGGTGGCGCAGAATGACGGTGCCGGCGATGCTTCCGTCGGCGACCGCGACAAACAGGCAGCCTTCTTCTACGCCCCGGGCGGCGTCCTCCCGGGTGGGATAGATGCCTTTGATCCAGCCGGGGTAGTTGACGTGGCAGCTCAGATAATCATTTAACCCGTCATAGAGCGCGGCAAGCGCTTCTATGTCGGCTTCCGTTCCCTTTCGGATCTGCATAGTCCACATTTTCCTTTCTTGGATCAATCCGGGTTCACTGGACAATCTGCGTGGTTCGTGACGGCATCCGGATGCGCTGGATCAGACCGATGAGCTGCCCGGAGAGGATCACCGTCAGCAGGGAGTAGCCGATGCGCCGCAGGGGAATATAGCTCAGGGAGAGACCCAGCACCAGAAGATCACTGGTGAGGTAGATCCATTGGATGGGGATTTTCGTCAGGTGGGACAGGCTCATGGCAAGGGCGTCGTCCCCGGTGGTGGCGCCTCCGGCTCGGACGCACAGTCCCGCGCCGACGCCGATGAACAGCGCGCCTACCACCGCCGCCAGCAGCGGATGCCCCGCGATGCCCGGCCACAGGGGCGGGAACAGTTCGCACACGCCGTAGCAGACGGAATAGCCGCAGGCAGCGATGAGAGAATAGGCGATAAAGGATTTGCCAAGGGTTCTCCACCCCAAAAGATAGCAGGCGGCGTTGAGGACAAAGCTGCTGGCGGCGGGGGAAACGTGCAGCCAGTGATCCAGCAGCAGCGTCGCGCCCAGCACGCCCCCCTCCGTGACTCCGGACAGGGCGTGAATATTGTACATTCCA
The DNA here is from genome assembly GCA_029100605.1 of Bacillota bacterium. Taxonomy (GTDB): domain Bacteria; phylum Bacillota; class Clostridia; order Oscillospirales; family Oscillospiraceae; genus Faecousia. The sequence continues at coordinate 7,065 of JAQXPK010000060.1, forward strand.
AAGGCCTGCAGCGCGGAGCTGAAAAAGGCGACGGCACAGTTGGATACTTTGAGTTTCGGCAGTTTACACGACATTTTTCAACAATTTTCTCCTTACTTTTGCTTTCCGGACACAGTATCATGAAACAAGAGAAAAGTCAAGCGTCCCGGCTTTTACGCATTTCACGTTCGGCATTTTTCGGTTCAAATACCACTCTGCGCCGCTGCTCCGCCCCGGGGGTCTCCGGCGCTTCGGTGCAGAACAGACCGTACAGGTCTCCCCAGCGGCGCTCCAGCTCTTGATAAGGGTGGCGGATGGACTGCCCGGCGTTTCGGAAAAAGCCGCTTTTCTTTGCTGCGCTTAAGATTGCGCGGCCTTTTTCGTTAAAGGCCAGCACCCGGACATAGGGGGCGGGGGCGGAAAGCGTTTCCACTGAAATGCCGAGAAAAGCGCACATCACCATCCGGTTCAGGCGGGTGCGGGTGTAGCGCTTGGACTTGACGGCGGCGAAAAGCGCCTCCAGCGTGGCGCATTCCCGGCTGACGCGCATCAGTTTGCGCCAAAGACCCTCACCGCCGTAGGGAAGCGCCTCGAATTCCCCTTCGGTCATGACCCGGAGCCGGGCGAGAATGGCTCGCTCCCCGGCGGCGAGAGCGTGGGTTTTCCCGCCGGCAAAGACCGCCCGGGCAGATTCCGGGACGTAGGGCTGCCAGCCGCCGCCTGCCAGCAGGAGACGGCGCACCGCTGTGGCAGAGGGATTCCGGGCATCGGGAGCCTGGGCATGGTAGCTGCCCTCCCGCAGGATCGGGAAGGGAACCAGAGGTGAGTTCTGGACGAGTATGGCCTTGCAGTATTCCACTGCCAGAATATCGTTGGGCAGGGTCGGAGCGTTCTGCCCCATTTGAGCCAGAGCCGCTGCCCGGGCGGCAGGGAAGGACAGCCCCTTGTCCAGCTCCTGCCGCAGCAGGGAGGGAAAACCGGGGGAAAGCAGCGCCCGGGCGGTCTGCGTCAGCCGCGCGGGATCCGCCGTTTCCGCGCCGAAGCAGAGGGTATCGCATACCTGAGAGAGGATCCCCACCCCGCCGGAGGCAAACCCCTCGGCGGAGGACAGGCTCACGGTGGTGGGAAGCTCCACCACCAGATCGGCACCGCAGGCGACGGCGGCGCTGGCCCGGAGGGTCTTGTCCAGAACGGCAGGCTCGCCTCGCTGAACATAATTTCCGCTCATGGCACACACAATGGCGGTATCCGGCCCGAATTCCTGCCGGATGCGGTCAAACTGCCCCTTGTGCCCCAGATGCAGGGGGTTATATTCGGCAATGATGCCAACGGTTTTCAAAATTCTCCCTCCTTTTTTTGAAAAAATTCCCGTGAGGGCTTGAGAAATTGGGAAATATAAACTATAATAACACCAGCTATGGCTATCATACCACAAAGTGTCCCAAAAGAAAATATTTATTTAGGAGGCATTTCCCAATGAATGTTCTGATTATCAATGCCGGCTCCTCCAGCCTGAAGTATCAGCTGATGGACCCCGAGACCGGTGCCGTGTCCGCCAAGGGCCTGTGCGAGCGGATCTACATTGACGGTCGTCTGACCCACAACGCCAACGGCAAAAAGGTCGTCAAGGATATTCCCATGCCCACCCATTCCGAGGCCATTGCCGCAGTTCTGGCTATCCTGGTGGATCCCGTGGACGGCGTGATCAAGTCCACCGACGAGATTGACGCCGTGGGTCACCGGGTTCTCCATGGCGGCATGAAGTTCTCCGATTCCTGCATCATCGACGACGCCTGCATCAAGGCCATCGAGGAATGCATCCCCCTGGGCCCCCTGCACAACCCCGCCAACCTGATGGGCATTCGCGCCTGCCAGGCGGTCATGCCCAACACCCCTCAGGTCGCCGTGTTCGACACTGCCTTCCACATGACCATGCCCCCCAAGGCCTACCGTTACGCCATCCCCACCGAGTATTACGAGAACGATGACATCCGCCGCTACGGCTTCCACGGTACCTCCCACAAGTACGTCACCAAGCGTGCCATCGAGCTGATGGGCCGCAAGGACATGAAGCTCATCAACTGCCACCTGGGCAACGGCTCCTCCCTGTCCGCCGTGAAGGACGGCAAGTGCCAGGATACCTCCATGGGTCTGTCCCCTCTGGCCGGTGTGCCTATGGGCACCCGCAGCGGCGACATTGACGCCTGCGTGGTGCAGTTCATCATGAACAAGTACGGCATGACCGCCGACGAGTGCCTGACCATGCTGAATAAGAAGTCCGGCATGCTGGCGCTGTCCGGCGTATCCTCCGACTTCCGGGACATCGAGCAGGAGGCCGACAAGGGCAACGCCGACTGCGCTCTGGCTCTGGATAAGTTCGCCTACGAAGTCCGCAAGTACATCGGCGCCTACGCCGCCGCCCTGGGCGGACTGGACTGCCTGGTGTTCACCGCCGGTGTGGGCGAGAACTCCGCTTCCATGCGGGCGCGGATCTGCGAGGGACTGGAGTTTTTGGGCGTGAAGCTGGATCCCGAGAAGAACCAGACCCGGGGCAAGGAGGCCGTCATCTCCACCGACGACTCCAAGGTCACCGTCTGGGTCATTCCCACCAACGAAGAGCTGATGATCGCTCAGGATACCGCTGCCTTGGTCAACGCCGCCAAGGCCGGCAAGTAAAAAATCAAAGCCCGGAGCCGCCGCAAAACGCGGCGGCTCTTTTTTCAGAAAGGAGGGCGGCATATGAATCGGTTTTTTCGTCATATTTGGTTTCTCGCGTCGGGAATCCTACAGATTGCCTGCTGCATAGATCTGCTGACTGCCTGGTTCCGGTATTCCGAGGTTCTCAACTCCGCACCGTTTTCCGTAACGGTTCTGGTGGACGTGGTGAGCTTCGGCGTCCCTGCCGCCGTTTGCTTTTTGATTGGGCTGTATTTTGAACGGCGCACGAAAGGAGAGGAGGATTCCCATGAAAACCGTAATTGAGCGCTTCCTGCGCTATGTTTCCTTCGATACCCAGTCCGACGAAAACTCGACCACCCATCCCTCTACCCCAAAGCAGAAGATTCTCGCTGCTGCGCTGGCGGAGGAAATGCGGGAAATGGGCATCGCCGACGCCCGGATGGATGAAAACGGCTACGTTTACGGCACCGTTCCCGGCGACCCGAGCCTGCCCACCATCGGCCTGATTGCCCATATGGACACATCACCGGACGCCTCCGGCGCAAACGTCAAGACCAGGATCGTGGAATACACCGGCGCGGACATCTGCCTGAACGAAGAAAAAGACATCTGGCTGCGATCTTCTGACTATCCCAGTCTGAACAATCATGTGGGCAAGCACCTGATTGTCACCGACGGCACCACCCTGCTGGGGGCGGACGACAAGGCCGGGGTGGCAGAAATTATGACGGCGGCGGAGCGGCTTCTCGCGATGGACGGGAAGTACGCCACCCTGAAGATCGGCTTCACCCCCGACGAGGAAGTCGGTCAGGGCGCGGATCGGTTTGATATCAAGGGCTTTGGCGCGGATTATGCCTATACCGCCGACGGCGGCCCCGTTGGGGAGATCGAGTACGAGAATTTCAACGCCGCCGACGGGAAGGTCGTTGTGCACGGACGGAATATCCATCCCGGCTCCGCCAAGGGAAAAATGGTCAACTCCCAGCTGATCGCCATGGAGTTTGCCTCCCTGCTGCCTGTGGGGCAGCGCCCGGAGTTGACGGAAGGGTACGAGGGCTTCTTCCATCTGCTTGCCATCCGGGGCGAGGTGGAGCGCACGGAGCTGCACTATATCATCCGGGATCACGACCTGGAGAAGTTTTCGGAAAAGAAACGCCTGTTTGCTGCGGCCGGAGACTTCATCAACCGCAAGTACGGCGACGGTACCCTGGAGCTGACCGTCAAGGACAGCTACTACAATATGAAAAAGTGCATTGAACCCTGTATGTTTGTGGTTGACCGGGCGAAAAAGGCCATGGAGGCGGTGGGTATGCACCCGGTGGAGGTACCCATCCGGGGCGGCACCGACGGCGCCCGGCTTTCCTACGAGGGTCTGCCCTGCCCCAACCTTTGCACCGGCGGCGAAAACTACCACGGACGCTTCGAGTTCATCCCCACAGAGGACATGGAGAAGTGCGTGGGGATGCTGGTGGAGATCCTGACCCAGTAAGGCAAACCACCGCCCCAGAGCGGCAGATTTCGTGTTCTGCCAGCGCAAAAAAACGACATCAGGGAGACAGATTATGAAAGAAAAGCGACTATTTCCGGAGAAGGGACTGCTGATGCTCTCCGGCACGGCGTTCCTGCTCCTGATTGTCCCGGCGTGGACAGCAGGGATGGCGTGGTGCTGCGTGGCGGCGGCTGTCTTGTGCGTTGCCGTGGGGCGGCTGAACGTGTCGGGGGAAACGATCCGGGGATGGGTTCTTCGTCCGGGATACGCCGCTCTGAGCCTGCTTGTGAACGGTGCTCTGGGGGTGAATTTCTATCATATCTGGGTGGGCTCCCGGAAAATGGCGGCTGTCGCCGGCCTGCTGGGTCTGGAGGCAGGGACGTTCGTCCCACTGTGCGGCGTTCTTCTGGCGCTGGCGGCGGTTCCGGCGGTGAGCTGCGTGCTTGGCTACTATCTTTCCGCCGGAATGGCGGATTACCGCGAAACCGCAGGCCGGACGCTGCCCTCCGGGAAGCGTGGCGTCCCCATGGGAAAGGCGCTGCTGATTCTCTTTGCCCTGTTCGTGCTGGGCATCAGCGCCATTCTCCGGGCGAACTTCTACTATATGGATGATTCTCCCCGGGCGGCGCTGGGGTATAAACAGTGGGACTATTTCAGCCGCTACCTTTCTACGGCTCTGGCGACTCTGGTGCACGGGGGGGACTACCTGGTGGATGTGGCTCCGCTGCCCCAGATTCTCGCCATGGGAATGATGGCGGCTGCCGGAGTGCTGATCCTGTATATCCTGTACGACCGGACGGCCTTTTCCTGGTGGGAGCTGGCGGCGGTGGTATGCGTGGGGCTGAATCCCTATTTCCTCGGCTGCGTCAGCTTCCGCTTTGACGCGCCCTATATGGCTCTGTCCGTCCTGGCTTCCGTGGTGCCCCTGCTTTACCGGAACCGGCGTCCGTCGGCGTATATCCTGGCAGCTATGCTGGGAATCCTGGCGGTGTGCACCAGCTACCAGGCGGCGACGGGGATCTTCCCCATGCTTGTGCTTTTGTTGGCGCTGCGGATGTGGAATCGCGGCGCATCCTGGCGGGAGACAGGGGGCTTTGTTCTCCGATCCGTGGCGGGCTGGGGCTTGGGACTGCTATTCTTCAAGCTCGTCATTATGATTCCGGCCGACGCCATATATGCCAGCAACGCCCTGCCCGGTCTGAAAGAGCTGATCCCCAACTACTTTGCAAATCTGAAGGCGTATTATACCCTGATTCGGCAGGATTTCAAGCCCGGCTGGCTGCTTTTGGCGGGGGTGATGGCCTTTGGCTTTTTCCTGCGAACCATTCTGACCTCCCGGCGGAACAAGGGAGCGGCAGCTGCCGTCACCGCCGCCGCTGTGACGCTGATGGGGCTGGTGTGCTTCGGCATTTATCCCGCACTGGCAACCCCAGTCTTTGCTCCCAGAGCCATGTACGGCTTTGGAATTCTGCTGGCTCTGTTCGGCGTGACAGCGGCGGAAGGGGAGGGACACATTGCCTGCAAGGCTCCGGCTGCGCTGCTTGGCTGGCTCTTCTTCGTTTTCAGCTTCACCTACGGCAACGCTCTGAGCGTTCAGAAGGACTACACGGTTTTCCGCACGGAAATGGTCATTGCGGACTTGCAGGACATGGCGGTATTTCAGTCCGGCGAACCGGTGACGGTGCAGCTTTCCGGCTCGATTGGGCAGGCACCGGTGCTGCGAAATATGCCCCAGAATTATCTGATGCTGAACCGCCTGATGCCGGAGACCTTTGCCGGTGGCGACGATCTTCAGCAGTACGGATTCTACTGCTATTACGATCTGCGCAATGTGGTATGGAATCAGGAGGTTAAGCTGCAGGAACGGAACTTGCCCGTGTTGAAGGACACCATGTACCACACCATCCGTGGGGATGGCAGCAATGTTTTGGTGGAGCTGAAATAATCAAGGGCGACACCGCACAATGGGACTGCGTGCTACGGCGGATCGAAAGATCCTTCTGCCGGTGTACGGACAATCCGTTTTTCCTGACAAGATTCCGTGACAGTGGGAGCAGATACTCCGTCTTGCGGCGCAGACAGGTTCCTTGACACTGCCGCCCGAACATGGTAAACTATTTATAAGGGAAACTTTCGCGGTCAAAGGCAGGAGAGAAAAAGCAATGAATCGGACCCAAAAGATGTTTATGCCCATCTGGCAGCCCTTCACGCTTATCCCGGCGGAAACCATGATTGGGTCGCTTTCGGATGAAGAAGAACGGACGGTTGCTTTAGCGGCCCATCATTATTTTCAGGCGAAGTACGAAAGCGCGGCGGGGGAGAGCCAGCGCTGCCTGAACAGCCCCTGCCCGGAGATTCGCGCTTCCGCGCTGCTTTTGCACAGCATGGCGAATGTGGGGTTGGGAAACGCGGAGCTGGTTCGGGCGGATTTTGCCGCTCTGACCCAGGCGGCGCGGCAGCCCGAGGATGAGAAGATGGCTGCAATTTATGACGCACTGCGGTATCTGCTGGCTGTGTTTTTTCACACGGACGGGGAAATTGAACCCCTGCGGGAAGAACACACCGCCCTTCTGCCCGAGGGGACGAGGCTGTATCTATTGTACGCCGTAGCCCACGCGCTGTATCTGCAAAAGCAGTATCAGGAGGCGCTGGGTGTCGCGAAGTCGGCGCTGATGATGGCGGCAGGACGGTTTCCTTCGGTGTGCGTGTATCTGAATCTGGTGGGCTCCATGGTGGCGACCAACCTGCACAATGTGGAGCAGGCGGCGGATTTTTTCCACCGGGCGTGGCAGCTTGCGGAGCCGGAGGATTACATCCAGCCCTTTGTGGAGCATCATGGAATGCTGCAGGGGCAGATTGAAAAGTACATCCGGGACGCTCAGCCGGAGCAGTACGACCGGATTTCGGAGAAGGTCATGGCCTTCTCCCGGGGCTGGATGAAGATTCACAACCCGGAATCCGTCAACAAGGTGACGGATCGCCTGTCGCCTTATGAGTTTTCTCTTGCCATGATGGCTGCCAGGGGCAAAAGCAATCAGGAGATTGCCGATTATCTGCGTATCTCCGCCAATACCGTGAAATTTCACCTGTCGAGTATCTATCAGAAGGTGGAGGTCACCAACCGCAGAGATCTGGGACGGTTTCTCAACAGATAATATCCAAACAACCTGTCATTGCGAGGAGCGCAGCGACGTGGCAATCCGTTTCCCCGAACCATTTCGGTTATCCAATGCGGTATGGGGATGCGGATTGCCACGGCAGTGTGCGCACTGCCTCGCAATGACATTTTTTCTGCCAACAGGGAAAAACTACCCGTTTTTGCTCGCTGGCGGGTAGTGACACGGGTGGGTTTTTGTGCTACCATAATAATGTGGATATTTGTACAGAATTCAAAGCGGATTGAAAGCCTGACAAGCGTTCCGGGAATAAACGCTGATTCCCAGGCAGAATAACTCAAAAATCCCTCCTGATGGAACGTTTCTGTTCCATCAGGAGGGATTTCAGCTCCAGAAGGTAAGCCGCATGAAGCGCGTCATGATCGTGCCTCACCAAAGAAATAAAGGAAATGTGTATGGGCTTCCCTCGCTTACTCCCCAAACAGCGGGGTGGAGAGGTAACGGTCGCCGGTGTCCGGCAGCAGAGCCACGATGGTCTTGCCCTTGTTCTCCGGGCGCTTCGCCAGCTCAATGGCGGCCCACACCGCGGCACCGGAGGAAATGCCCACCAGCACGCCCTCGGACTTGCCAATCTTCTTACCGGTGGCAAAGGCGGCTTCATTCTCCACGGGAATGACCTCATCATAAACGCCGGTATTCAGCACATCGGGGACAAAGCCTGCGCCAATGCCCTGAATCTTGTGGGCACCGGGGGTACCCTTGCTCAGCACCGGGGAACCGGCAGGCTCCACCGCAACCACCTTGACCTTCGGATTCCGGCTCTTAAGGTACTCGCCCACACCGGTAACGGTGCCGCCGGTGCCCACGCCAGCTACGAAGAAATCCACCCTGCCGTCGGTGTCTTCCCAGATCTCGGGGCCGGTGGTCTCAAAATGCGCCTTGGGGTTGGCGGGGTTCACAAACTGGCCGGGAATGAAGCTGCCCGGGATTTCCTTTGCCAACTCGTCAGCCTTGGCGATGGCGCCTTTCATGCCCTTGGCGCCCTCCGTCAGTACCAGCTCCGCGCCATAGGCCTTCATCAGCTGGCGGCGCTCCACGCTCATGGTCTCGGGCATGACGATGATGATGCGGTAGCCCCGGGCGGCGGCGACGGAAGCCAGACCGATGCCGGTGTTGCCGGAGGTCGGCTCAATGATGACGCTGCCGGGCTTCAGCTTTCCACTGGCTTCCGCGTCGTCGATCATGGCCTTGGCGATGCGGTCTTTAACGGAGCCTGCGGGGTTGAAATATTCCAGCTTGGCAAGAATCTTCGCTTCCAGCCCCAGTTCCTTCTCCAAATGTACCAGCTCCAGCAGCGGAGTCTTACCAATCAGCTGATCGGCGGATGTATAAATCTTACTCATAATCAATTCCTCCTGATGATAAGTGTGTGGATCAGTTTACAGAGCGATTCACAGATAACATCGGAAGTATACCTTGTTGTTCCTCACCGTTATCCCTACTTTCATACTAGGATTATGTGTATAATACAACTTAGAAGTTCATTTGTCAATAGGTAATTCACAAATATTTTTCTTGATTCCCTACCAACCTTGCTGTATAATAGGAAATAGAAACGAGGAGGGAACAGTATGTTGATTTCTACAAAAGGCCGCTATGCTTTGCGGATCATGATTGATCTGGCAGAACATCAGACGGATGAATTCATTTCTCTACGGGAAATTGCCCAGCGTCAGGAGATTTCCGAAAAATACTTGGAAAGCATCATCCGGATGCTGGTCAAGGCCAAGGTCGTGGAAAGTCTCCGTGGCAAGGGCGGCGGCTACCGGCTGAACAAAACGCCGGATCAATACACGGTGGGAAGTATCTTACAATTAACGGAGGAATCCCTTGCCCCTGTGTCCTGCCTTGAGAAGAACGCGGAGCCTTGCCCCCGGTCGGGGTGGTGTCGTACCCTGCCCCTGTGGCAGGGGCTGGATAAGGTCATTCACGATTACCTGGAGAGCGTTACCATTGCAGACCTGATGGAGCAGGGCGTTCCCGGAGATGACTATGTAATATAATAGTATGTGCATATCGGCTTAACTCAGCAAACCGGCAAGTTGCAGTTTATCTGGCACCCGTTTCGTAGGGCGGGGTCATGACCCCGCCGACGACGTTGGATTCTACGCAATGTAAATTTGGGTGAATACCGGCAATTCCGGAGAAATCCGGGCAAAAGCAGCTCGATACCTGGGGGGGGGGGACATGCCCCCGCCCTACGGAGGGCTTACGCCAAATTCCAATTTGTCGGGTAGCTGAGCAAAACCGATAAGCACTTTGCAAAATATCCCCCGGGAGGGCTTGCGAAAAGGGGCGAAAGCGGGTATAATGGGGAAAAACGGAAAGCGGGTGACATCATGACCGAGCATTCTGAACACGATCACGCGTATCTTCATGCCCATGGCATCCCCCACAGCCACGGTCACGTTCACGAAAACCAGAAGGCCGTCGTCAATCGTCTTGCCCGGGCCATCGGTCACCTGGAAAAGGTGAAGCGGATGGTGGAGGACGGGTGCGACTGCTCTGAGGTGCTCATCCAGCTGGCGGCGGTGCGCTCCGCTCTGGACAACACCGGCAAGGTCATCCTGAAGGATCATATGCGCCACTGCATGGTGGACGCGGTAGCCGCCGGGGATCAGGAGGCCATCGAAGATCTGTGTCAGGCCATTGACAAGTTCATGAAATAGCGTTACCCCCTCCGGGAAGGACAGCACGCGGTCTTTCCCGGAGGATTTTTTTCGCCTGGGAAGCCGGGGGCGGCGTCTTTTTTTCCGAATCCCGCGCGAAGTCTGTTGAAAAAAGAAAACAACGCTGGTATAATAGGGGAAATTGTATGGTTTGACGAAAATCCAGGAGAAGCCGACAGGACAAAGCCCGCAGCACCCCGACCGCCGGGGCGGGCGTCAAAGCAAAAAGGTGGATGCCGAATGAAAAAGCAGCTGGAGAACATATACCCCGTGCAGAGCATCTTGAAAGAATCCCGGATCGGCCTGTGGTGCATCGAGATGGACGACGGAAAAGCCCCCAGAATCTACGTGGACGAGACCTTCCGTGAGATTATGGGGATGGATCCCGGTATGTCCCCGGAGGAATGCTATCGGTTTTGGTACGGCAGGATCCACGAGGGTGAGGAGGACAAGGTCAAGGCGATTCTGGAGGGCATGACCCGCGGTCAGTACGCTGAGGCGCTGTATGCCTGGAGCCATCCCGCCAAGGGAACCATCTATGTTCGCTGCGGCGGCAGACGGGACGAGGCGTACCGGACGGGACTGCGGTTCCGGGGCAGCCACCAGGACGTGACCGAGCTGGTTGAAGCCCGGCGAAAGCGGGATCGCCTGCTGGAGCAGCAGGAGAAAACGAAAACGGTGCCAACCGAGATTCAGGGGCAGGCCATCCTGGATGCGCTCAGCGGCGGCGTCGCCGTCATCCGGTGCGCACAGGACGGGGTCTGGACGCCGGAGTATCTGTCCGAAGGCTTTGCCGCCATGGTCGGCATGACCATGACGGAGGTCTGGGGGCTGTACCGCCAGGACGCCATGGCAGGGGTGCACCCGGAGGATCGGGCGCGGCTGGGTCAGGCGCTGGATCGGTACTTTTCCGGCGGCGAGGAGCGCATGGAGGCCGTTTACCGCCTCCGTCGGGGTGACGGCAGCTACCTCTGGGTGCGCAACGCCATCACCATGGTGCGGGACGAAAACGGCGAAAAGAAAACCTACTGCGTCTACCAGGATATTTCCCGGGAGCGGGAAGAAAAGGAGCAGCTCCGCCGGGAGTACAACGAGCGCCTGTCCCGGCACTATCAGGCCGCGGGGCCGGATGTGCTGATGGTGGGTCACTGCAATATCAGCCGGAATCAGGTTCTGGAAATCGTGGATTACACGAATTCCGGGCTGTTTGATACCTGCGGGAGCGGAAGAGACGAATTTTTCGCGGATTTCTCCACGGTGATTCCAGACGAGGATGACCGACGCGGCTTCCTGAGCACCTTCCGCAGCGGCGCTTCTGCCGCCGCCTTTGCCAAGGGAAAGACGGAGCTGTCCTTCAGCAGCTTTATCCGCCTGCCCAACGACGCCCATGGACGCTACGCCCAGTTCAAGGTCAACCTGGTGCAAAGCCCGGACAGCGGAGACCTGATGGGCATTCTCACCGTAACGGACGTAACGGAGCAGACGGTAACCCGGAAGATTCTGCGGAAGCTGTCCGTTCTGGGCTGCGACCTGATCGCGGACGTGGATCTGTACGGCGACTGCCAGACCTTCCTGACCGTGGGCGGCGTAGACGGCGTCGCGGGCAGAAAGGTCAGCTTCTCGGGCTACAATGACAACGCGGTTCGCACCTACACGATTCCCCAGGATCGGGAACGGCTGGCGAAAATGCTCCAGCCCCAGTACATTCTGGAGCGCCTGTCGGAGGCGGACTCCTATTCCTTCTCCTATGGCATCGTGAACGATGAGGGGCGGATCCTGACCAAGCACCTGACGATTTCCGCCATCGATCTGCGACTGGGCAGGGTGTGCACCGCCCGAAGGGACATCACCGAGAGCATCGAGGCGGAGCAGAAGAGCAAACAGGCGCTGGAACAGGCGCTGGCGGCTGCCGAACAGGCCAACCGCGCCAAGAGCAACTTCCTGTCCACCATGAGCCATGACATCCGCACGCCTCTGAACGCCATCATAGGCATGACCTCCCTGGCGCAATCTCATCTGGATGACCGGGAACGGCTGGTGGACTGTCTGAATAAAATCGCGATTTCGTCGGAGCACCTGCTGTCGCTGGTGAACGACATTCTGGATATGAACCAGATCGAGCGAACCAAGCTGGTTCTGAACCGGGAGGAGGTCTGCCTGACCGAGCTTCTGGAACGGGTATCCTCCATGTTCTCCATTCCAGTCAAGGAAAAGGGCGTGCATTTCACGGTTGACGCCCAGCGCCTGGCGGGTCGGGTCATCTGTGGCGACCCTCTGCGGATCAATCAGATTCTCATCAATCTGGTGGGCAACGCGGTGAAATTCACACCGGCAGGGGGCATTGTGGAGCTGAAAGCGGAGGAAATCCCCGCCGAGGGCGGCAAGAACCGTCTGCGCTGCCGCTTTACGGTGCGGGACAGCGGAATTGGAATGCCCCAGGAATTTCTGGCGCGGATGTTTGATCCCTTCACCCGGGGCGCGGCTGCGGCTCATGTGGAGGGCAACGGTCTGGGTCTGAGCATCACCAAGGGTCTGGTGGATCTGATGGGCGGCGCCATTTCGGTGGAAAGCCAGGAAAACCGGGGCACCACCTTCCGGGTAGAGCTGGAATTTGACCTTGTCCAGCGGGAACCGGAAGCCGCGCCTGCCCAGGAAGCCGGCGAGCCCCTGCCCCTGGCGGGATGGAGCCTGCTGCAGGTGGAGGACAACGTCCTCAATTCCGAGATCCTGGTGGATCTGCTGGAGGAAAAGGGTGCGCGGATGACCACCCGGGAAAACGGAATGCGGGGCGTGGAGGCCTTTCAGCAGTCCGCGCCGGGAACCTATGACGCGATTTTGATGGATATTCAGATGCCGGTGCTGAACGGCTACGACGCCACCCGGGCAATCCGAGCCATGGATCGCCCGGACGCCAAAACGATTCCCATCATCGCCATGTCCGCCAACGCCTTCGCGGAGGATGTGCGCGCGGCAGAGGAAGCCGGAATGAACGTCCACATATCCAAGCCGGTTTCCATCGCCCGGCTGATCCGCGTGCTGCGGGAACTGGTTCCGAATAAACCGGAGCAGACGATGGACAGCCCCGGAAAAACCGACGACAAACAGACGGAGGGAACGACCATGACAGTGGAGGAATGCTATCAGGCAATGGGCGGAAATTACGCCGAGGTCACTACGCGGATCCCCAGCCCCGCCCTGGTTGAAAAATTTTTGGGAAAATTCCTGGACGACCCCAGCTTCGGGCAGCTGCGCAGTGAGCTGTACGCGGGAAACCGGGCGGAGGCCTTCCGTGCGGCGCACACCCTCAAGGGCGTGTGCGCGAACCTGAGCTTTACCCGGCTGCAGCAATCCGCAAGCGATCTGACCGAGGTGCTGCGCCCGGCGGCGGAGACCATCCCGGCGGAGGCGTTCCCCCTGATGGAGCAGGTGGAGCAGGATTATGAGGCGACGCTCGCCGCGATCCGGCAGTTCCTGGAGACAAAATAACGCGCATTCCCAGAAGCAAGGCAACCCACATTTCCTCAAATAGACGGTAGGAGGATACCGCGGATGATACAGAATAAAACAATTCTGGTTGTGGAAGACAACGCCATCAACCGGGAAATGCTGACCGACATTTTATCCAGTCAGTACACGGTGCTGGAGGCGGAAAACGGTCAGGAGGCGCTGGAGATCCTGGAGCAGAGCGGCGAGGAAATCGCCATTATTCTGCTGGATGTTATTATGCCGGTGATGGACGGCTACACCTTCCTGGATCGGATCAAGCAGGACGCGGAATGGTCCCTGATCCCGGTGATCGTGATGACCCAGGGCAGCAGCGAAAACGACGAGGTGACGGCTCTGGCTCACGGCGCCACCGATTTTGTGCCGAAGCCCTACCGGCCTCAGGTCATCCTGCATCGGATCGCCAGCATCATCAGCCTGCGGGAAACCGCGGCCATGGCCAATCAGTTCATGTTTGACCGGCTCACCGGGCTGTACAGCAAGGAGTATTTCCTGCGCAAGGCTCGGGAACTGCTCCGGGAGAACCCCGATACGGAGTACACCATTGTCTGCTCCAACGTGGAGAATTTCAAGCTGTATAACGACACCTTCGGCGTTCAGGCAGGCGACCTTCTCTTGCAGGACATCGCCGCCTCCCTGCGCAAGCGGGTGGGTAAGCACGGCATTTACGGTCGGTTCAACGCGGATCGATTCGTGAGCCTTCAGGAGCGGGGCTGGGAGCTTGTGGATCGGGCGGTGCTCATGGAAGAGGAACGCCAGCGCTCCCAGAGTAAGTCCCGGAACGCATCCTTAAAATGGGGCATTTATGAGATTCAGGATCGCTCCATCCCGGTAGAGCAGATGTGCGACCGGGCCATGCTTGCGGCGGACAGCATCAAGGGCTTCTATAACCGGCGCTTCGCCGTCTATGATGACAAGCTCCGCAGCAAGCTGCTGCGGGAGCAGGCCATTACGGACGCCATGGAGGACGCGCTGGAGCAGGGGCAGTTTGTGGTCTACCTGCAGCCCAAATACTGCCTGGACGACGGCAGTCTCGCCGGAGCGGAGGCGCTGGTGCGCTGGATCCACCCCCAGTGGGGTCTGATGCCGCCGGGTGAGTTTATCCCCCTGTTTGAAAATAACGGGTTCATCACCCGCCTGGATCGGTACGTCTGGGAGCAGGCGTGCAAGCTGCTGCGCCGGTGGAAAACCATGGGCTATCCTCTGTTCGAGGTATCCGTGAACGTCTCCCGGGCGGACATCTACCAGGCGGATCTGGTGGACGTTCTGCAGGAAATCGTGCAGAAATACGGTGTGGATCCGGCGCTGCTCCACCTGGAGATCACAGAAAGCGCCTACACGGAAAATCCCTCCCAGATTATCAGCACGGTGGATCAGCTGAGAAGCCTGGGCTTCATCGTGGAGATGGATGATTTCGGCAGCGGCTATTCTTCGCTGAATATGCTCAGCCAGCTGAAGCTGGACGTTTTGAAGCTGGATATGAAATTCATCCAGAGCGAGATGTCAAAGCCGCCGGAGCGGGGCATTCTCCGCTTTATTGTGGAGCTGGCCCGACCCATGGATCTGGCTGTGGTGGCGGAGGGCGTGGAAACCTGGGAGCAGATGGATCGGCTGCGGAAGATCGGCTGCGACTATGGTCAGGGCTACTATTTTGCCAAGCCCATGCCCAGCAGCGATTTTGAAAACCTGCTGAAGGAGCAGGCGGAAAAGGCAGCGCAGACGCCCGTCCAAGCGCCGGCGGAGGAGGATACCGCCCTGGGCGTGCTGCTGGTGGTGGACGAAAACGCCCGGAGCCGGAAGCTGATCCGGCAGGCCTATTCCGAGCAGTACACGATTCTGGAGGAAGAAAGCGCGGAGGGCGCCCTGGCCCGTATCGCCTCGTGGGGCGGGAAGCTCTCCGCCGTAGTGCTCAGCGCCACCCTACCCGAGGGCGGCGCCGCCGCGGTCATCCGCAGAGTGCGGGAAGATCCCTCTCTCGCGGACACACCAATCCTGGCGATGGCGCCTTCCGGGACAGATCTGGGGCAGCTTTCCCAGACGCTGGATGTGGACGATTTTGCCTTCAAGCCCTGGGATCAGCTGTGCAATCAGTGCCTCCAGGGCCGCATCGCCTGGCTGAAACAGCAGCCTGACGCAGGCAGCGGTGTTACCCGGTAAACCGCCCCCCGCGGCACGCCGCTCCCAAAACGGGAATAAGGTGCGGTCAGGGCAGGTGGATCGCTTGATTAACGGAGATGGATGCCATGAAAAAAACAAACAGAATGCGGAGTGTCAGCATTGTCCTGTTTCTTCTCTCGATTGTCCTGTTTTCTGCCTTCTTTTTCTATCTGAGAGTGTTTGAAGGCTCTACGGTGCACAACGCAAGGCCGATGCGCGGCTATGCCCAAGTGGCGGATTATACGGAAGCCACCGTCACGGATCCATCCGCGCCGGTAGGGTTCCGAAAGGAATATACCTGGACGCTGGACGCCTCCGGCACAAACGAAAACAGCCTGTTTTTCTACGCCCTCCATGAGGAGGTGCGGGTCTTTATCGGGGGAATCCCGACGTACACCCTGCAGGTCGGCAGGGAGAACCGCGTCGCCAAGACCACCGGCGGCAACTGGGTCAGCGTACCGATCTATCCCTCGGATACCGGCAAGCCAATTACGGTTACCATCACGCCTCTGTTCGACAGCGTGGCGGACAGAACGCCGGAATTTTACGTCGGTTCCCTGTTTGCCATGTTCTTCGATCAGCTGAAAAGTGATATGCCCCAGCTGTTCCTGTCCTTCCTGTGCATGATCCTGGGTCTGTTCATCATTTTCATGACCCTGTGGCTGGGTCTGAACGCCGGGAACAAGATGTACAATATGCTCTTTTTGGGCATCTTTGCCATTCTGCTGGGGGCATGGCGGGTTTCGGACACCCGTTCCTCGCCGATTCTGCTTCCCGGGAACCCGATGTTTTTGAACTATGTGTCCATCGGGATCCTGTTCCTGCTGGCGCCGCCCCTGCTGATTTTCCTGGATATGTCCTTTAAGTCGGAAAAGCCCACCGTCCTGACGATCGCCTCCCCCCTGCTTTCCATGGCTGCGATCGTTGTCCTGGTGCTGCAAATGCTGGGGGTCGCCGAGTTTAAGCAGATGCTGACGGTCAGTCACTTCATGATTCTCATCGGCATTATTCTCATCGCGGTGGAGAGCTTCCGCCAGCGGGGCAAGGTAAAAAACAGCATTTTCCGCAAGTCCCACCGCTTCATTGTCCTGCTGTTGGTGGGCGTGATTCTGGATCTGACGGTGTATTATATCGGCGAGGATTCCGCCAAGGTCATTTATTCGATTCTGTCCTTTGTCCTGTACGCCGCCATCATCTTTGCCGCCAATGTCTTTGACACCAGCCGCAGAGCCAACCGGGACGGGCATACGGGTCTTGTCAATAAGGGCTACTGGGACGAACTGATGGACGACCGGTCGCCCGTCGCGCCGACCCTGGCGATCATCATGATGGATCTCAACAATCTGAAGCAGGTCAACGACAGCCTGGGGCACGACGCGGGCGACAGGCTGATCCTGAATTTCGCCAATATTCTGCGCAATACTCTGCCCCGTCACAGCGTCATCTGCCGCTGGGGCGGCGACGAGTTCGCCGTATTGCTGACGGAGACGACCCGGGAGCAGGTGGAGCGGAGCATCCAGGATGTCCGGGACGCCGCGGATGCCTGCAGCACCTCTCCTTCGGAGCCGCCCATTTCCTTCGGCGCGGGCTTTGCCCTGGCAGGGGACTACCCCGGCCTCAGCCGCAGAGAGCTGGTAGCAATCGCCGACAGCCAGATGTACCGGGACAAGCAGCTCCGGAAGGAACTCGCCGCCAAGGGCGGGCAAAGCAAGCCGTAACGGCAAAGAAATGATTGCTTTGGAGGTAATATTGCTATGATCGAAGGATTGCACCGCGTCAGGGAGAAGAAGGACACGCTTCTGTACGCCGCTGTCCTGATCTGCCTGGCGCTGTGTATCGTCACCGGATTTCCGGCGCTGCCCTACACCAAGCAGGGGCTGGGCGAAACCCTGGACGCCGCGGCGCTCAGGCATTTCTGCTGGAAGAATCTGTTTGCCGTATCCTTTTTCTTCTTTTCCACGGCGGCGGGAATTGCCGCGCTGAGCGTGGGCTTTGCGCTGCGCAGCAGCGGCCCGGAAAACCGGAGTCTTGTCACCGCCTGCCGGCAGCTGGGGCTGTTTGTGATTCTGTCCGGAATCTGGATGCTGACGGATTCTCCCTTTTTGTCCCTCTTTACCCAGAATCGGGACGCCATCAGTTTTCTGTCCTTTGCCAGCTTTATGCTGATGCCCCTGCCGCTGCTGCGCTTTTTTGATTATCTGCTTCCGGGGCAGCGGAAGATCTGGATCATGGACTGGCTGTTTTCCGCCAATCTGTGCGTATTTTTGGTACTGTCAGCTCTCAAGGCAGGCAGCGTGGTGTATCTCGTCCTTTTGGGAATTCACCATGTGCTGATCATTGTCACCATCGCCTCCGCCTGGTGGCACCAGTTCCGGGAACGCGGCTTGGAGCAGCAGCGGATCTGGCCGCCCTCCGGGCTGCTGCTGTTCTTCGTGTTTTCTCTGGTGTCTGTGCTTGTGTTCCTGATGGGATTGGTGGAGGTTTACCCCGTGACCTATGGGATAGGCTTAATCTGCCTGATGTTCTTCGTATTCCGGAAGCTGATGAAGCGGATGCTCCGGGTTTTGAAGGAGCGGGCGGAGCTGGATCGCTTTAAGGAAATGGCCTATACGGACGCCCTGTGCCAGATCGGCAACCGCAGCGCGTTCCTCCAGGAGCAGCAGGCGACCGCCGACATGCCGGAGCTGTGCTATGTGGTTCTGGATCTGAACGGCCTGAAGCGGGTCAACGACCAGCTGGGGCACAGTGCGGGAGATTACCTCATCCACGCAGCCGCCCAGGCAATTCAGGACACCTTCGCGGATTCCGGCAAGTGCTACCGGACGGGAGGCGATGAATTCGCCGTGATCTGCACCGAGCTGGACGAGCCGGGACTGCTGGACGTGCTGGACAAGCTGGAGCAGACACTGGCGCAGTGCAATCTGCACCAGCAGCCGCCGCTGAGCCTGGCCTGGGGCTACGCCATCCGGGAGGCTCCGGAGGATACGGCGGAGATCCTGTACCAAAAAGCGGATGACCGTATGTACGCGTGCAAGCAGCGCCAGGGTGCTGCCCGCGGAGGCTAACGTCCTTCCCGGGCAATGCCCCCGGCCTTCGACGGTACCATCGCCGAAGGCACCTATGGCGGCAATCAGGAGCCGTCCCGATAACGGCTGCGATTTGGATACAAAATACCGCGTTTGTCCATTCGACAAACGCGGTATTGTTATGGGGTGGGTGATGGGACTCGAACCCACGGTCTTCAGAGCCACAATCTGACGCCTTAGCCAACTAGGCCACACCCACCATATTCTGTTCGCTGAATGGCACGCCAGGAGGGACTCGTTCAATTAAGGAGTTGCTCGGTCAAGCCCTCGCAAGCAATGCTCGCTCGCATTGCATTTTATTTTCGAGTCCAACGAAGCTTGGCGAAGAAATATGGCACGCCAGGAGGGACTCGAACCCCCGACCTACTGCTTAGAAGAATAGGTCTGGGCGTTTTTTCAGCGCTAGAGCGTCCATTTGGTGCTTTTCGGTAGGTGTATTCGAAAGGTATTTTCCCCTTGATGCTGCTCCGTCCATACCGAGAATTCCTGTTCTGGGTCAGAATCTGGGTCAAAAGGAAGCGCCCGGTCACCAAACCGGCAACCAGGCGCTGAAACTGTGTTTAAAATCATATTATCTCACGGTACCAGCCATTGCCGCCAGACAGTAGGTAACAAAACGAAGTGAACAATTAAAATACCATCGTCATCCCCTGGTCAGATTCCGGATCTTCCTCCTGCTGCTTCGCCATTAGGTGGCTGAGAATATCACTGAGATTATCTTCCTTCAGCACATCCGGATACTGATCCTCAAAGGTGAGAAGCGCATCCTTGACTGCCGCCTCCTCATTTGCATACGCCTCAAAGAGTGCATCTAAATCCTCGTTGTCCAGAATGCTTCGAATCATCGCCTGTGCGTCCGTGGGAAGATTCTCCCACCCGTCATACAAATCTGTCACGGCTTTTTCGATTCGTTCATAAGACAGGGGATCTCCTGCTTTCTGCTGTTCCTGCAGGATGCCAACAATGTCGGAGATGTCATGTTTATACTGCCGGTAGGCCATCAGCTTCATTGCCACAAGATACTCCCCGGTTATTGTCCGAACCGTTACCACATTGGAAAATGTCCGATAATACTTGGAGTAGTTTACAAGCCGCGGCGTGTAAGATTTGGTGTTCTTGAAATCCTCATTCAGCCAGCCGTTGGGCAGGCCCATGGTATCCGTCACATAGTTGATGGCATCCTTCATAGAAGAAGATGCCTGGATCAGCGCATCCACATCGTAGGTGGAATCACGGAAACCGTAGTTGATCAGAATGGATGCACCGCCGATCAGGGTAATTTCCGCGGGCATCCCTTTTCTGTTCAGCTTTCTGTACTGCTTCGCTACCTCTTTCAGATAGCTGTCAATTTGGTCTTTGCCAAAAGCGATCTCAGCAGACATTTCGCACCTCACTTTCTACGATGTTAAACCGTAAAAACTCCGGGATCGCCATACGGATACAATCTTCCTTTGGCGCATCCGAATGCAGTGCTCTGCACATAATAACTACACTGGAAGGATAGACCAGTTGCTGTAGCTTTGCTGCACGGATGTCGTTATAATTCTTGCAAATCGGAATATGGTTCTCTCTCGACAGGTAATCCAGCATTGCCAGCAGATACAATGCTTCCGGATACCACTTTTTCTCATACAGTTTGCGAATTTGATTGCTTTGCAGCAGATCAATAACAAAGGGAATATCCCCCATGTCCTTGACTCTGTGGCAGATATTGCTCTTAAAAATCTCAAAAGAGGGACGCCTGCGTTCCTCATCCATAACGCGAACCGCAGGTGCAATCAGACTCTCCATAGGAACATCCAGAACCTTTGCGATTCGGTAAATGGTTTCGGCAGAACATTTTTCGATACGGGTTTTCCCGGTGCAAATGTCAGAGATCGTTGCCTGGGGCACGCCGCTTTCTTTCCAAAGACGGTACTTTGTAATATTCTTTTGCTCCAGCATTTCATTCAGAGTCATGATCATACCTCCTCTCTTATAAATATTATATCGGCGCGCCGAAGTAATGTCAATAGTATTTCCAAGTCTAAAAATCCTATTCCTGAAATGATAATACCGCCAAACATCAGGACTCTTTACCACCCGGCGGCACCTAACAATACTCAAATAACAATTAAAGCCCTTCCAGATGCCAGCAGCACCGGTCCGACATCAGACCGGTGCTGCGCATTATTTGTAAATCCTTCAGCCATCCTCCCGCTGAGCCTCCAGCATGAGCTGGGCCCCCAGTTTCACTCCGGCGTGGAAGGCTGCTCTGATTTCTTCCGCATTCATAGTAACGGCAAGGGTGTAGATCTCATTTGCTTTCTCAATGGGCAGAAATTCCAAAGCAGTCCCAAACCTGGCATTTGCGGTTTTGCTTTCCGGCGTTTCGATGCCTACATCCTCGCAATAGTGCCAGTAGAGCGTGTCCAGGATTGGCACATCACTGTCACTGC
>JAQXPK010000061.1 GCA_029100605.1 Bacillota bacterium
AAAGTAACATCAGGCGGGGCCAATCGCCCCGCTTTTCCTGATTCAGGCGATAATAGAAAATCTTCTTGACATTTCTTACCGGATATGCTAATATATCCGGGCAGTCAACTTCATAGCTTTTATTCGGAGTGATACCCAAGAGGCCGAAGGGGCTCCCCTGCTAAGGGAGTAGGCGTCTAAAAAGCGCGCGAGGGTTCAAATCCCTCTCACTCCGCCATTTGCCTGTTTTACTTTCTTCGGTAGAACAGGCAATATGTTTATGGAGAGATGTCCGAGTGGTTTAAGGAGCTGGTCTTGAAAACCAGTGACGCGGCAACGCGCCGTGGGTTCGAATCCCACTCTCTCCGCCAACACACTCTGGAAGTATACACCCAATCAGTCAGCCACAGCGTTAATATAGCAAATTGACGGATGGCTGGCTGAACCAGATTGTGCAGATCGACGCAGTAGGACGGCCCGTAGGCTGACACCTTCTCGATAACTTTGTCCATATAACTACGGGGAGTTCCAGTCCCTGTAGTGTTTATAGTGGGGTAGGCGGATATGCGAAAGCGTATCCGCCTTTTGTTATTCCCATCGATTGCAGCCTTCCCGAAAAACGCAACCGAAAAGAATGGGCTTTCGCCAAAATGTATGAAACTATCCGACAGGAAGCAGAATATTTCGGAGCTTTTCCCAAAAATGATATGCCGCCCGGTTTTTCTATTGACATTTCCTGCTTGTTTCACTATTATTATATCGATAAATAAATACTTTATGGAGGTACTTCTTATGAAAGTTGCTTTTTTTGATACAAAACCCTATGACGTTCCCGGCTTCGACCACTACGCTGCCGCTGCCGATCTGGAAATCAAGTATTTTGAAACCCGGCTCAATGCGGACACCGTCTCCTTGGCTTCCGGCTTTGATGCCGTGTGCGTCTTCGTCAACGACACCGTGGATTCTGCCGTTGTGGAGAAGCTCTATGAAATGGGCGTGAAGGTTATCGCCCTGCGGTGCGCCGGCTTCAACAATGTGGATATCCGGGCAGCGAGCGGCAAGCTCCCCGTCTACCGGGTGCCCGCCTACTCCCCCTATGCCGTTGCCGAGCACGCCATGGCCCTGCTGCTGACCATCAACCGCCGCACCCACAAGGCTTATATCCGCACCCGGGACTTTAACTTCAGTCTTCAGGGGCTGGCGGGCTTCGACCTGTACGGCAAAACCGTGGGCATCATCGGCACCGGCAAAATCGGTCGGGTCTTCGCCGACATTTGTAAGGGCTTCGGTATGCACATTTTGGCTTACGACAAATTCCCCACCGAGGACAGCGGCCTCCACTATGTGGCGCTTCCGGAGCTGTTCGCCCAGTCCGACATCATTTCCCTCCACTGCCCCCTGACGGAGGAAACCCATCACCTCATCAACGCCGATTCCATCGCCCAGATGAAGAAAGGCGTCACCATCATCAACACCTCCCGGGGCAGCCTAATCGACACGGAGGACTTGATTAACGGGATCAAGGAAAAGAAGGTGGGCGCGGCCTGCCTAGATGTCTACGAGGAGGAGGGCGACCTGTTCTACGAGGATTTCTCCGGTCACATCGTCCAGGACGACAAGCTGGTGCGTCTGATTTCCATGCCCAATGTCATCGTCACCTCTCACCAGGCGTTCCTGACGGAAGAAGCCCTGGACAACATCGCGGCGACCACCGTCAATAACCTCGTCCGATACTTCCAGGGCGACCCGGATACCTCTACCGAGGTCTGCTATAAGCCGTAACGCAAGCCAAAGCCTTCCCCAAAATGGGAAGGCTTTGCTTTATCAAACCACCTGCTGGTCATTGATTTCCAGGTGGAAGGTCAGTCCCAGAGCCTCGGCGGCCTTCTGGCACAGGAGCATCCGCTTCATAAAAATCTCCAGATACTCCATCACCGAGCTGAAGTGGGTATCCACGCGGAGAATCAGGCGGATGCTGGTGTGTTTATCGTCAAAGGCCAGACGGCAGTCCGTGACGGAGTAGTTGACCCGATCATGGATGTCCAGCGCCACCGTGGCCTTGTCCCGCACCCGGGAGCGGCGCACATCGGACTTGTCCGCCAGAATCAGCGCCGCCGCAATGGCGCTCACCGGCAGGCCGGTGCCCTCGTCGTGGTTGCCGATGGCGGTGACGATGGCAGCGATTTCCTCCGGGGGAAAATTCATTCGATCCAGAATGCGAAAAGCCATTACCGCGCCGCTCTGGCTGTGATCCACCCGGTTCACCACATTGCCAATGTCGTGGAGATACCCGGCGATTTTCGCCAGCTCCACCGTCCGGGCAGGATACCCCAGAGTTTCAAGAATTTCTCCAGCGGTTTGAGCTACCCGGGTCACGTGGGCAAAGCTGTGCTCCGTAAAGCCCAGCGCCTTCAAGGACGCGTCCGCCTGGGCGATATACACCTTGACGGCTTCGTCCTGTTTTACCTGTTCATAGGTCATGCTTCATTCCTCCAACGGCATCCCGCCGGGATGCCCAGTTCTTTCTATTACGCATACCCTTTTAGAGTATCGAAAAACTGTAAAAAATGCAAGCCCGGAATTGTAAAATGTGCATATCGACTTCATTCTGCATTTCCGTCAGGCAGCCGGTTTCCAGGAAACGTCTCCATTTTTTCTTTACTTCCCCCTTCCCCTATGGTATACTGAATGGAAATGACCGGGTCTGTTGGGAAGGAGAACCGCCGCCATGTACGAACGCTATTCTTCGCAGGAATTTGAAGAAACATACACCTACCAGGGCAGGTTAGGCGCCTTCTGGACGCCGGAGAAAACGGGATTCCGTCTCTGGGCGCCCACAGCCCAGGCGGTGTCTCTCCGGCTGTACCGCAGCGGTACGCCGGGAGCCAATGACCTTTTGGCGCAGCAGCAGATGCTGCCGGACGTCTGCGGCACATGGACGGCGGAACGGTTCGGCAATCTGAACGGCGTATATTATACCTACCTTGTCACCGTCGACGGTCAGACCCGGGAGGTCTGCGACCCCTACGCCAGAACCACCGGCGTCAACGGCTGCCGTGGAATGATTCTGGATCTTGCCTCCACCAACCCGGCGGGTTGGGACACCGACGCCGATCCCCACGGGGGAAACCCCATTACCGATGCCATTGTCTATGAGCTGCACGTCCGGGACGCCTCCATGCACCGCAGTTCCCACATCAAAAACAGGGGGAAATTTCTGGGGCTGACCGAAACCGGGCGAAAAACCGCCGGCGGCAGTCCCACAGGCATCGACCACATCAAATCCCTGGGCGTCACTCACGTGCATCTGCTTCCCGCCTTTGATTTTGGCTTCACCGATGAAAGCCGCCCCCATCCCCAATTCAACTGGGGCTACGACCCCGTGAATTACAACGTACCCGAGGGCTCTTACGCCACCGACCCCTATCGTGGGGAAGTCCGGGTGGCGGAAATGAAACAGATGGTAAAAGCCCTCCACGACAACGGCCTCAGCGTGGTGATGGATGTGGTCTATAACCACGTCTACGACGCCGGAAGGTTCTGCTTCAACCAAATTGTCCCCGGCTATTTCAGCCGCATCGACGGGCAGGGTCACTATTCCAACGGCTCCTTCTGCGGCAACGACACCGCCTCCGAGCGGAGCATGGTGCGCAAATACATCGTGGATTCTGTCAACTATTGGGCGGACGAGTACCACATTGATGGCTTCCGCTTTGATATTGTCAGTCTCATTGACATGGGAACCGTAAACGAAATCATCGCCACCGTCCATAAGAAGCACCCCAACGTGATCTTCTATGGCGAAGGCTGGAGCATGAACACCAATCTGACAAAGCCCGGCTGCGAACTCGCCGTACAGACCAACTCAGAAAAGCTGCCGGGGCTTTCCTTCTTCAACGATACCATTCGGGACGCGCTCCGGGGCACCGTATTCAGCAGCACCGCACCGGGTTTCGCCATGGGAGCCGCTGTACCCAGAGAGACTCTGGATGCCTGCTTTCTGGGGATGCCCCAGTGGGCAGCCCAGCCGTACCAGTGCGTCAACTACGTCTCCTGTCATGACAATACCACTCTCTTTGACCGGATCGCCCTGTGTGCTCCGGATGCTTCCCGGGAAGATCGGATTCGGATGAACAATCTGGCAGCCGCGTTTTATATGCTGTCCGAGGGCGTCCCCTTCCTCCAGGCGGGAGAAGAAATGCTCCGCACCAAGCCCGGGAAGAAGGGCGGCTTCGACGACAACAGCTACCGCTCCCCCGACAAGGTCAATTCCCTCAAGTGGGACACCCTGGATCAGCCGGAATATCAAAAGGTTCTGGCCTATTACAAGGGGCTGATCGCCTTTCGCAAGGCGCATCCCGGTCTGCGGCTTGCCACACGGGAGGAGGTGTCGCGCTGCGTCCACAGCGTTCCCTGTGCCAATGAGCGCTGCGCGGCGTTTCATATTGACGAATCGGAAAACGAGCTGCTCGTTATCTTCAACGCCGATACCCAGCCGGTATCCATTCCCCTGCCGGAGGGGCACTGGAACGTAAACATCCGCTGCGACCAGGCCGGGGCGGAAGCTCTCGCCTCCGTCTCGGGGGCTGCGGATGTACCGCCCATTTCCGCCATGGCGCTGTCCCGGAAGAAGCCCGTGGAGGTTGTAGCGGCGCTGATTTGGGAGAAGGATAAGTTTCTGATCTGCCAGCGTCCGGAAAGCAAGGCCCGGGGACTGCTCTGGGAGTTCCCCGGCGGCAAGGTTGAGAAGGGTGAATCGAAGGAGCAAGCGCTGTGCCGGGAGTGCGTGGAAGAGCTGGCGGTCACTCTGGACGTTCGGAACCGTTTCATGGAAGTGATCCATGAATACCCGGACATTCTCATTCGCCTGACCCTGTTTCACTGCACCATCCCCCAGGGCTTTCCCCAGGCGCTGGAGCACAACGACCTGAAGTGGATTCACCCCAGTGAAGTGGATGCGTTTCCCTTCTGTCCCGCAGATACCGAAATTCTTGCGGAAATCAAGAGGCTTTACGGCGGCAAGACGCCGCTTTGAACACCCGGAAAGGAAGAATTCTTATGCAAACAGAGAACACTGCCGCCCAGCACCGTCCGGGGAAGCTGTGGGGCGTGGGCATCGGCCCCGGAGACCCGGAGCTGCTGACCCTGAAAGCGGTACAGGTTTTGTGGCAATCCGATGTGGTTATCCTGCCGGATGCCAACGGCCCGGAAAAAACCGCGATGAACATTGTTCACAACTATCTGAAGGGGAAAACGCTTCTCTTTGCCAAGACGCCCATGGTGCGGGACCCAGCGGTGTTGGAGAAAGCCCATGAGAAGGCCGCAGAGGAAATTTGCACCCTGCTGGATCAGGGCAAGCAGGTGGCGTTTGTGACTCTTGGTGACCCCGCCATCTATTCCACCTACATGTACCTTCACCAACGGGTGCTGAGCCGGGGGTATAACGTTGAGGTGGTGCCCGGCGTGCCCTCCTTCTGCGCGGCAGCCGCCAGGCTGAACCGCTCTCTATGTCAGGGCCGGGAGCCTCTGCTCATCATCCCCGCCTCCTATGACCCCTCCGCGCTGCTGGATGTGCCTGCCAACAAGGTGTTTATGAAAGCGGGGCGTTCCATTTTGGAGCTGCAGAAGGTGCTGGCGGACAAAGGTCAGCTGGATGGCGCTTCCCTGGTGGAAAACTGCGGCATGGCAAACGAACGGGTCTATCCCCGCTTTGCCGACCTGACGGAGCCAAGCGGGTATTTTTCATTGGTCATCGTCAAGGCAGAAACGCCCTGACAGTATGTCATTGTTTACAAATGCCGCAACCAATTCTTGACATTTCACAGCAGTTTTACTATAATATAGAAAAGAGAAACCCTGGTGTTCTCGGAAGGAGGCTATTATATGGAAAAGAAAATCATCACCATCAGCCGTGAGTTTGGTTCCGGCGGACGCACCGTGGGCCGCATGGTGGCGGAGAGGCTGGGAATCCCCTTCTATGACAAGGAGCTGGTGAATCAGGTCGCCCTGGAATCCGGCTTCGCCCCCAAGTTCGTAGAGGAGCATGGGGAGCATTCTCCCGGCAGCAGTCTGTTTTCCTACGCTTTCGCCCCCCAGGGTGTCCCCGGCGTGATGAACGGGCTGTCCACCGCCGACTTTCTGTGGAACATTCAGTGCAGCGTGATTTTGCAGCTGGCGGAGAAAGGCCCCTGCGTCATCGTGGGACGGAACGCGGATTACATCCTCAAGGATCGCCCTGACGCTCTGCATACCTTCATTTTCGCGGATATGCCCTTCCGTGCAGACCGTATCGTCCGGCTGTACGGCGAATCGGACAAAAGCCCGGAAGCCCGCCTGAACGAAAAAGACAAGCGCCGCCGGGTGAACTACCAGCACTACACCGGCCGCACCTGGGGTCAGGCTCAGAACTACGACATCTGCCTGGACACCGGCGTGCTGGGCATCGACCAGTGCGTGGACATCATCGTGGGCGTCGTAGAGAATTCCAGGAAGGAAACCCAGTAGACATTACATAATGCGTACTGAACAACGCAAAACGCCTTGAAAGTCAAGGCTTAATAGTGACAAGAAACTATTTTGCCGCAGAGAACGGTGTGACCCGAGGGTCACGCCGTTTTTCTGGGTCCATAGGTTGTTTCTGTGGTGATAGGCTCGGAAATAACGGGAATATCCACATCGTCAACGAAGTTGAAGAAAATCTTCACTTTCTGCGTCCGCTTGCCGCTGGATTTATCCGGAGCATAAACGATGATCTTTTTGATGTACTCGTTTACGATGGTCTGTGTCAGTTCCTCAACATCCACATATTTCTGCGTCAGGGCAATAAAGGCATCCAGACCGTCGTTCATTTCTTCCCGCTGTTCGACCCATTCTTCAATAACCTCAATTTCGAGCTTTAACCGTTCTTGTTCGACTTCATAGTCCTCAGACATCCTTTTGTACCTGTCCTGACTGAGATTCCCAAGGACATAGTCCTCATACAGTCGGGAGATGATGACATCTAAATCGGAAAGCTCGTCTGGCTCATATCACTTGTCAAAAAACGTTGCTCATCCTTCCTTCCGTGTAGCTGCCGCATCTACTGCTATTGTCTTCGGGTAGCATTGGACTTCCTCTTGTGTGGCAGAGTCATCCGATCATAACAGCCTCTTATGCGATTTCTGTTCGTCAGCTCAGAATTTTGCCTCCGGCTTCTTCCAGATTCTACCTCACGGAAGACACCTTTGCCCTTGGCTAACGGTTCCTGCACCGAGCCCGTAGTGGACTTTCACCACCAAGCCATTGCCCATGCCAGACACACCACTAAAAGGCGGGTGGGGCAGCTTACGTTGCACCACCCGCCTTCGCTAAATCCGGCAGAACATTCAGAACGTTGGGTAAATATCAATCGTTGTTCCGCCTGTCCCAGTGAAGTTTGCTCCACTAGACCACGTCTCATTTCTTAGCAAAATGAGAACAGGTATTCGGCAGCCATCCGGCTACCCCACCGTCTGCAAATAATCCAAATCAAGCACTATCCTTTGATTCCGCCTGTTTGAAGCCCGGAGACAAAATACTTCTGACAACAAATAAAGATTATCAGAACAGGTACCAGGCTGGCGACGGACATGGCAAAGACATAGCCCCATTGTGTAAACTGATGTTGTCCGAAAAATCCGGAAATTGCGATGGGGAGTGTGCGCTTTTGCGTATCATTCAGAACCGTCAATGCCCATGTGAATTCCTCCCAGGCTGTCAGGAAATTGAAAATGCTGACAGACGCGATGGCAGGACTGGCCAGTGGGCAGATTATCTTGAAAAACACAGTAAACACACTACCGCCGTCTGTGTAAACAGCCTCATCGAATTCTCTTGGGATACTCTCTATGTAGCCTTTGATCATAAATGTTGAAAACGGAATCACCCATGCAACATAGAAGGGTATCAGGCCAAGAAGTTTATTGGTTATTTTGAAGAATGTCGCTAATTGATACTGTGTGATAATGAGTGTCGTGCCGGGGATAATCATCGTTCCAATTACCAGCCCAAACAGAAGCCTTCTTCCCGGGAACTGAAACCGCGCCAGGCAAAACGCCAGTGCCGTCGAAACGAAAGCCGCAATCAACACAGTGAGGATGGACACAACCACGCTGTTGAGGAAATTGATGTAGAACTTTTCCTGGCTGAAAATGTAGACATAGTTTTCAAACGTGATCTCACTCAGCTCAGGAAAGAATTTGGGTGGGAACTCATACAGCGCGCCGTTCGGTCTCAGCGATGTGCTGATCATGTAAACCATTGGCAGAATGGAAATTGCCCCGCCGATCAGGAGAAGGGCATACCGAAGCACATTGGATGGACGTGCCTTTTTGTGGACTCCTAGCATATATGATTCCACCTCCTTATGAATTTGCCTCGTCCTTTTGTTTCATTGCTTTGAACTGCAGGATCGCCAGGAACACCAACGTAACAGCAACAATGAAGGACAAAGCCGCAGCATATCCAAATTCTCCCGTGTTGAACGCCTTATAGTACATCCACGTCAAAACGGTTTCGGTCTGATGCATGGGCTTTCCGCCGGTAATCATCTTGATGGATGTGAAAACATTGAAGCCGCCAATGGTAAGCATGACAAGCGCAAACAGGATCGTGGATTTGATGCTGGGCAGCGTAATGTAAAAGAACTTCTTGATACCATTGCAGCCGTCCATACTCGCGGATTCATACAATTCCTGCGGAACGCTTTGCAGCGCAGCCAGAAAAACAACCAGGTTCCAGCCAACGCCTTTCCATATGCCCAACATCATGGCAACAGTCAGCCCGCCCCAGCGGCCATCAAGCCAGCGAATATTTGTGGATGTCAGGTGCAGTACATTCGTGAGCAGATAATTCAGCATACCCTCTGTATTGAAAATATACCGAAAGATCAAAGAGGCTATCACCCACGACGTAATAACCGGAATATAGTATATGACGCGAAATGTAACCCTGAAATGGGGAATCTCATTGATTAAAACGGCCGCAACCAGGCCGAGTATCATCTGCCCCGGAACGGTCACCAGGGTGTAGATCAACGTATTGGCAAACGAGATTCGGAAGGTTTCGTCCGTAATCACATCAAGGTAGTTTGTCAATCCAACAAAGCTGTGATTGACCATTGAGCCAAGATCCCATTTTAGGAAGCTCATGTACAGGAGTTTCACGATTGGGTATATCGTGAACAATGCAAAAAACAACACACCGGGGAGCAGCAGGGACCCCACCTGAAGACGGTTGCGCTTTGACCTTAGTTCCATATAGAATATCCTTTCCGGCAGTTCACCAACTGCTCCCCGTCAAGCGTCCAATCTGTTCTACGATACGGGTATTCAGTAAATAGCGATCATTCATAGAATTGAGGTTCTGCTTGAATATCCTTATAAAACGAGTTTTCGTAAATTTCTATTGTGATAATCTCCAAAAGGGAAGCACCCTTGGCTTATCATCCAATAAAAATCCTCGGATTATTGAATAAACGTACTAAAAAAGATGTTGCGTTTGGCAGGTTAATCTGGTATACTGTTTTCATTCGGCAAGCAGAGCGTCAATCGTCCCCGCAAGCGTATCAAGCGTGCTTTGTACGTCAGCGCCATTGACGATCATGTCTGTCATTGCAACCGTCAGCGCATTATCGATTTCAGACCAGGACGCAACCGTGGGACGCGCCTTTGCCGTCGTAATTGCCTTCAGGAACGGCGCATAGTCCGCATTCTTTACGGTGTCGCTGTCCAGCGCAGTTGTGTTGACGGGAATCTGTCCGCACTTTGCCATTTCTTCCTGTGCAAATTCGCTGGTCATGAATTTCATGAATTTCCAGGCGCCTTCTTTGTTGGCGGTGTTGAACATGGCAATGTCCTCGCCGCCCAGCACAGAGATCGAGCCGGCGGAACCTGCCGGGACTTCACTCATGCCGTAGTTAAAATCAGGATATGCGCCAGCCAGCTCCGCTGTTTTCCACGGGCCTTCCAGCAGCATCATGTAACGGCCAGTACCGAAACCGTCGGTCATCGGAATATCGCCGCTGTTGAAGCCGGTGAATTCGCCGTTAGCGTACATATCCACGAGCTTCTGCACAGCCGCAACCGTTTCAGGACTGTTGATATAGCCGGAAGCTGTTGTGCAGTCTTCATCCGTAATATTGCCGCCGTTGCTCCAAATATACGGCAGCACATTCCAGCCAGCCAGCGCCGGTTCATTCAGGCCCCAAACCTGCTGACCCTTTTCATTCGTCCCGGAGAGCGCCTTGATGGCTGCGTACATCTCATCCATCGTCTTGGGTACTTCGATATTTGCAGCTTTCAGCGCGTCAGCGTTGTAGAACAGGATTTTGGTGTTGGTATTCAGCGCCAGCGCATAGCAGCTGCCCTTGATCATACCGGTGCTCATTGCGCTGGGAAGCAGCTGGGACGCGACTGCATCAAAGTCGCTCATCTGCTGATCCAGAGGTACCAGAATTTTCATTTTCTGAAATTCCGGTACCCAGGCAATATCCAGTCTCGCAACATCGGGCAATGTATTGGAGCTTGCGCTGATCAAAATTTTATCGTGTAGGTCAGCCCATTCATGGGAGACCGCGTTTACTTTATAACCAGGGTTTTCTTCCTCAAACTTGGGGATCAGAACATTCATAAGGGTTTCGTTCTCTGCAGATTGCGCGCTGTAGTGGTGCCAGAAGTTAATCGTCACAGGTTCTTCCGATGCCGCGTTATCCGTTTCCTGCTTCTTGTCCGGAGTGGAAACGTTCTGCTCTGCTGTTACCTGCGGGGATGAGACAGTGTCTGGCGCTTTTTCAGTGCACGCAGTGAATGCCGCTAACATCATTGCTGCAACAAGGAAGAGCGCCAGCATTTTTTTCATACTTGTTTGTTTCATAATTGCTCCTTCTCCTTTGAAATAAAATGATATATCTTAACAGAATACGCAGGGAGTTCTACATCAAAATTCCCCTGATACGCTGTTAGGACCGTGGTACGCGGGTAGTCGATTGTCTGAATGCTGCCCGTCTTGCTGTCAAGCGTGATCTCAGTGATTTTCAATGCCCATACGGGAATGGAGGCTGTACCGTTCCATGCTTTTACGCCGGCATTCAGGAGTACAAGGGATTGTTCTCCAGCTACGGTTCGTGAGAAGCCATAAACGTTGGCGCCATCATCACAGAAAACCGTCTGGAAATCGCCGGACACAAGAGCGTCGGAACGCATCCGGATGCTGATAAGCCGTTGATACCAGCGGTACAGCTCAGTGTCCTGCTTGCTTTCTTCCCACTCCATCGCAAGCCTGCAGCCTGGGTCATTCTCTGCGGACAATCCGATTTCGTCACCGTAGAAGATCGCGGGGCAGCCGGGATATGTCATTTGAAGCGCCACTGCAAGCTTCAACCGTTTCTTGTCTCCGCCGCATTCATACAGGAACCGCGCCGTGTCATGGCTGTCCAGCAGATTATACATCCGGTGAGCGATTTCCTCCGGATACAATGCCAGTGACGAATTCAGCAAATGGTCAAACTCGGTTACGGATACTTTCTGCTCGGCCAGCCATAAGACCAACGCGTCCCGAAACAGGTAATTCATTGCGCTGTCCAAACGGTTGCCCATAACCAGCCGTTCGGCATCGCCCCATGTTTCACCCAGCAGGATGCAATCCGCTTTTTCCTCCCGCATTGCTGCGGCGAATGCCTCCAAGAAGGAAGTCGGCAGTTCATCCGCAACATCCAGCCGCCAGCCATCGATTTTGAATTCCCGAAGCCAGTACT
This sequence comes from Bacillota bacterium, assembly GCA_029100605.1. Lineage (GTDB taxonomy): Bacteria > Bacillota > Clostridia > Oscillospirales > Oscillospiraceae > Faecousia. The sequence goes on from JAQXPK010000061.1 coordinate 11,750, forward strand.
TGCCGACAGACAGGAAGTAGTCTCTGGCCTTTGGGTTGGACAGATTGATTTTTGGCATCCATCTGTAATGACCGACGCAGTCGTAGTTCCTATCGTCAGCGGATATGGGATATTTATGGATGAAGAACCAATCGCTGTATTCCGAGGTTTTTCCCTTTTGAACTACGTCCTGAAACTTGCTCCAGTAATACCCGCAATGGTTGAACACGCCGTCGAGAATAATCCGCATGCCCCGGCGGTGCACTTCTTCGACCAATTTCCTGAAGTCTTGTTTTGTTCCGAAGCCGGGGTCGATCTCAAAGTAATCAATCGTATCGTATTTGTGGTTCGATGGGGCGCGGAAAATTGGGGTTAAGTAAAGACAGGTTGCTCCCAGGCTGCTGATATAGTCGAGTTTTTCCAAAATGCCCGGAATGTTGCCGCCCATAAAGTTCTCACGCGTCGGCGGCGAGCCCCATGGATCAAGTGCCCCCGGTGGGGAGACACCACTGCCTTTTCGGAATCGTTCCGGGAATATCTGGTAGTATACCTGCCGTTCATGCCATGGCGGAAGCCCAAAACCATCGTCAGCATTCGGCCATAAGAACTCGAAATAGCCCTCATTCATGGTAGGCTGGCTGTGCAGAATTCCTTTAGCGCCAAGCCATACTTCGGTATCGCCTGATTTTAGTCGATAGAAATACCGGACATATGCTGCGATTCCTTCCATGTGGATGGTTGTACGGTAATAGTCACGAAGTGCATCCCGGAGCGAGACGCCAACGCGTTTTCGTTTGATTCTTGCCGGATCGGTTTCATACCGCAGCCAGTACAGCAGTTCAACCTCTTCGGCATCCTCTCTGGCGGTAATCAACTGAACCTCCAATGTGTTCCTTGAACTTGGATAGATGTACGCAGTTGACGGCCGGTGGATAATTGCTGCTAAGTTCAAGCGATGTATTCCTCCTTCAGTTTCTTGTTCTACTTCCTTGCTGTCGAGTCCCGCTCGATGACATTTGCCGACAAGAGAACCTGGCGTAAACTTGCTTGCGGGTTTTCAATTTGGTTTATCAGTATCTCGGCGGCTTGGACGCCCAGCTCGAAAGTATCCACATCCATACTGGTAATGCTGGTCTCGGCGAACTCCGTAAGCGGTGTGTTGTCGAAACTGACGATTCCGAATGCTTCCGGCACAGACAGCCCCATACGCCGCGCCGCCCTGAGCGCCCCCAGTGCCAGCCTGTCATCGCTGCAAATAACCGCATCGGGCGGATTCTCTCCGTTGATAAGTGACAGGGTGCCTTCCATTCCGCTTTCAAGAGTAGGGCTTCCGTGGAGGATATACTGGTCTGAAACGGTCAGTTGGTGGGCAGCCAATTCCCGGCAATAACCTGTTATCCGGTCTTGATTGAAAATGTCCTTACTTCCATCGGAAATGAAGGCTATTTTTTCATAACCCTTCTGCAGCAGCATTTTTACGGCTCTGCGCCCAGCTTGCGTATTGTTAATGTCAACCCAGTTTGTCTCTGCTCCGATTTCTTCTGAATGGCCGAGAATCACACACGGTAGATTCAGCTCTTCTACTTTGCTGAGCAGCTCGTCCGTAACAATCGAGATAGGAAGGACGACTCCATCGACCTTTTTGCTGACCATGAGCCTTTCAACGGAGGAAACGCCACCGAATTCGGCAGCTCCATTTGTGATAATCAGGTTATAGCCGTTCTTGTGCGCGATTGTCTCAATTCCGAATACGGTATTGTTAAAGAAGTTGTTGGAATACGCCGTGCCGTTAGAAATATCGATCACAAGGGAAATTGCGTGGGAGCTGCCGCTTGCAAAACTCCTGGCAATATCGTTGGGGACGTATTTGAGCTCCTCCATTGCACGTGTAATTCTCTGCTTTGTTTCCTCAGAAATCACACCTTTCTGGTTGAGAACCCGTGATACAGTGGATGGCGAAACACCCGCAAGCTGAGCAACGTCTTTTATTGTAGCTGCCATTCTACACCTCCGAGCAAACGGTTTCTCTATTAAGATGCGGTTAATGTCCTACATATCATATAAAATTGTCGAAATAGCACATAATTACTCGATAAACATTACATACTTAGTTAATGTTTATTTCTAATTACGCAACCGTTTGCATATGACCAAAATAACACTTGTATAGTCAGATGTCAATGGTTATTTTTCACAAAAAATCCAGTTTTCTCAATTTCCTGTGAAAGCGTTGCGTGCGAAATTTAGCACGCTGTAAGCACAAATACTATCGTTTTCCGTAGACTATCCCCCGCCTTTTGCATTTTTATGCTGTTTCTATCCGAACGCTGCGAAGTTGAAATCGCAGTGTTCAGGCGTTTGCCGAGCAATCATTCCCCCAATGCTGATTCACGGCATCATTCGCATGGGATACAAGCCATAACCGGTCTATTTGGCCGGGTCACAGGAAGGCGCACGGGTGCGTTGTAAAATGCGCAGAGAGAAAGCAAATCGGTCAGCTTCGTTCCTTTCCTCTTGGGTCTCCTGGCTTTCATTCTGGTCGTTTTATAACGCCGTTACGGAAACGAGTTTCCTCGAGCTTGCCAAAGAAAACAAATTATCCGAACCCATACCCACTTTGCAAGATTTGGTTCGGACTATATTGGTTTGGTGTGGGCATG
>JAQXPK010000062.1 GCA_029100605.1 Bacillota bacterium
TTCACCGCGTCGTTGGCGGCCCCAGCCGCCAGCTCCATCATCTGCTGGAGCACCGTCTCCCGGGTTACCCGTCTCATTCGCTTCATGTAAAACCTCCTCTCACCCTTAGGGAAAACACCCCACTTTTGTGTACGCAAACGTACACCTTTCTCAAAAAAATTTCCGGCTTGGTTTTACCGGTCCCCTTTTCCGGACAAAAAAGGCCCCGGCGCACGGTTTTGTGCGCCGGGACCCCAAGTAAAAACCCAAAGATGCCTGCAAAGCCCAATCAGCCGCCTAAGTTGCTGCTGTACTTGCTGCCGTTCTGCTTGTTCTGGCTCTTGTCCTTCTGCTGCTGTTGCTGCTGAGACTGGCCGAACTGGCTGGAGGACTTGTTTTCCTTCTTCTGGCTCATGTTCACATCTCCTTTCCAAAAGGTTCACCCATACTATCCCCACCGGGCCGCCGTCTTATACTTCCCTTGACGAAAATTTTGTTCCATGCCATAATGAAGGCGGAAACTTGATAGATTTGTTCAAACTTTTCTGCTATGCTGAGTTTTACTGAAAATTCCCACAGAAAGCAGGTGTCCCTATGGCAAGAAAAGTGCTCATCGTAGAGGACGAGGCCAACATCGCCGAGCTGGTGAACCTCTACCTGAAGAAGGAAGGCTATGAGACCATGGTGGCCGGCGACGGCGGCAAGGCCCTGGAGCTGTACCGCTCCTTCCGCCCCGACCTGGTCCTTCTGGATATCATGCTCCCGGTGATGGACGGCTGGGCCGTCTGCTCCAAGATCCGGGAGACCGACAAGACCCCCATCATCATGCTCACCGCCAAGGGCGAGACCATCGACAAGGTGGCCGGCCTGGAGATGGGAGCGGACGACTATATTGTCAAGCCCTTCGAAATGAAGGAGCTGCTGGCCCGGGTCCACGCCGTTCTCCGCCGCCTGGGGGACGAGGAGGAAAGGACCCGCCGCCTCACCTTCGACGGCCTGGTGATCAACCTGGACTCCTACGAGCTGGAGGTCCGGGGCAAGCGGGTGGACACGCCCCCCAAGGAGCTGGAGCTTCTGTTCCACCTGGCCTCCTCCCCCAACCGGGTGTTCACCCGGAACCAGCTGCTGGACGAGGTCTGGGGCTTTGACTACTTCGGCGACTCCCGCACCGTGGACGTGCACATCAAGCGCCTGCGGGAAAAGCTGGAGGGGGTCAGCGACCAGTGGTCCCTGAAAACCGTCTGGGGCGTGGGGTACAAGTTCGAGCTTCACACCAACGCCTGACCCCTGAGGAGGTCCTTTCATGAAACACCGGACCAGTATGTACGCCCGGCAGCTGATGGTGGTGGTGGGCCTCATCGCCCTGTGCATCACCCTGCTGGGGGCGGGCTTTCTCACCCTGACCTACCGCTACCACAAGGACGAGAGCTGGAAAACCCTGGAGCGGGACGCCACCTATATCTCCTACTACGCCAACGCCGCCCTCAGCGAGGGGATGACCCTCTCTTCGGAGCACTTCCGCTCCTACATCGCCTCCGTTGCCATGATCACCGACTCCACCGTCCTCCTCTGCCAGCCCGACGGCCGCATTGTCTACGCCGCCGGCAGCAACCTGCCCCCGGAGGACACCCTTCTGGGCGCCAAGGTCCCCTCCTGGGCGGTGAACCAGCTCATGACCAACATGACCTACAGCGGCACCACCACCTTCAACAACCTGCTCACCACCGAGAGCTTCGTCACCGGCGTTCCCATCCTCACCTACGTCCTGGACCCCATCACCGGGGAGAAGATCACCAACGACAGCCCCACCGGCATTCTCTTCATCGCCTCGGACGCCTCCTCCCTGCTGGCCTTCATGCGCAGCACCTTCCAGCTGTTCTGCATCACCGCCGTGGCGGTGCTGCTGATCTCCGTGATCATCTGCTCCGTGGCGGTGCAGCGGATTGTGGACCCCTTGAAGGGCATGAGCCAGGCGGCCTACAAGTTCGCCCACGGGGAGGTGGACACCCGCTTTACTGAGTACGCCAACCGCCGGGACGAGATCGGCGAGCTGGCGGCGGCCTTCAACGCCATGGCGGACTCCCTGGCCCAGGCGGAGCAGAAGCGCAGCGAGTTTGTGGCCAACGTGTCCCACGAGCTGAAAACCCCCATGACCACCATCGCCGGCTTTGCCGAGGGCATTCTGGACGGCACCATCCCCCCGGAGAAGGAGCGGGAATCCCTCCAGGTGATCTCCTCAGAGACCCGCCGGCTCTCCCGTCTGGTCCGCCGGATGCTGGACCTGTCCCGGCTGCAATCCTCGGAGCGGGTGGCCGCCCAGGAGCAGTTCGACGCGGCGGAGGTCCTTCTCCGGGTGCTGGTGAGCCTGGAGGCCAAGATCACGGAAAAGGACCTGGACGTGCAGACCGAGCTGCCCGACGGCCCCGTGATGGTCTGGGGCGACCCGGACGCGGTGACCCAGGTGTGCTACAACCTGCTGGACAACGCGGTGAAGTTCGCCGTTCCCCAGGGCCGCCTGACCCTGAAGATCACCACCCGGGGGGGCAAGGCCTACATCGCCATCGGCAACCAGGGGGAGACCATCCCCCCCGACCAGCTCACCCACATCTTCGACCGCTTCCACAAGGCGGACAGCTCCCGCTCCTCCCACAAGGAGGGGGTGGGCCTGGGGCTGTACATTGTGAAAACCATCCTGAACACCTACAAGGAGGACATTTCTGTTACCAGCCAGGACAACTTCACCGAGTTTACCTTCACCCTGTCGGAAGTATAAGTTTTCCACATTGGCCCCCCGCTGGATTCCCAGACCCTCTGGAAATCCGCGGGGGGCCTCCAGGTTTCCGGAGGGGGGGCGCTGGAAACCTGGAGGCAATCAAACTGATTAAACCAATCTATCAAACAAACTGAACGTCCTCTTGCGCGCGCGAAGAAATGTTTGGAATCTGCTTTCCCCTCACGCCGTCCTGCCCTCCGCGCAACGCAAAACCGGTAGGGCAGGGGCTTGCTCCCGCCGTAACCTCCCCCTTGACAAACACCCCCTTCTCTGATACTCTATTTTATAGAGTAATCTTGAAAGGAGAGTTAACTATGAACACTCCCGCCACCGATCTCACCGCCGCCCGGGACGACCTGCGGTTCATCCGGGAGGTTCTGGACCGCACCGCTCCCTCCTTCCGCCCCCTGGCCCCCTCCTTCTTCCGGGCGGGACTGGTCTGGCTCCTGTTCGCTCTGCTGCGTTTTTCCGTCTCCGGCCTGGACCTGCTGGCCTACCTGTGGCCCTCCCTCAGCGCCCTCAAGCTCTTCGGGGACGCCCGTCCCTTCCTGGGGGACCTCTTCCAGTGGGGCCTGCTCTTGTTCTGCCTGGTGCTGTGCCTGCTCTGGCAGCGGGAAAAGCGGGCCTTGGTCAAGCTGCCCCGCCTGCTTCTGTCCGTCTGGCAGGTGGCCCTTCTCCTGCTGGTGGTGTTCACCGCTCTGACGGAGCTGGCCCTGTCCATGCACAGCGGCACAGCCACCTTCGGCAGCGAGGGTTCCTTCTCCGACTTCACCCGCATGGCCTGCTGGGCCTTCCAGTGGGCGGCCCCCCTCTTTTTCCCCATGATCCCCCTGCTCCTCACCGCCGTGGTGCTGGAGGATAAGCCCCTGGGCTGCCTGGGGCTGGTCATCCTGGTCCTGTGCCTTGCCTACCTGGCGGTGAACCTTCTCCCCGGGGCCGCTTCCGGTCAGTCCCTGCTGGTCTTTTCCGCCCTTGTGGCCCTGGTGAAGGACTTTCTGCCCCCCATCGCCCTGCTCCTCACCGCCCGCCGCCTGAAGAAGCTGCCGGAAGGGGCGTGAGACCGTGGAGCTGTCCCAGATCCCTTCCGCCTTTCAGTCCCGCCTGCGGCTGTCGGTGATCGCCGCCCTGCTCTCCGGCCCCCAGACCTTCCGGGCCCTCCAGGACCTCACCGGGGCCACCCCCGGCAACCTGGGCAAGCAGATGGAGCTGCTGGAGGCCGAGGGCTACGTCCAGAGCCAGAAGGCCTTCGTGGGCCGGCGGCCCAGCACCACCTACCGGCTGCTCCCCTTCGGCCGGGAGCAGTTCACCCAGTATGTGGCCCTGCTGGCCTCCATCCTGGACCAGGCCCCGCCGGAGCCTTGACTTTCCTCAAAAGTCGTGCTATGGTAAAGCCACAGCGTGCCGCGTAACTGCGTAAGTCCAGTTGCCGCGGCACGCTGCTATTTTTTTACTATGGAGGCGATTTCTATGGAACAATGGAAATGCAGCGTGTGTGGTTACGTCCACGAGGGGCCCCTGCCCGCAGACTTTATCTGCCCCGTCTGCTCCCACGGCGGCTCGTTTTTTAACAAGGTAGAGGAAGCCGCGGCTCCCGCCGCCGGGAAATACGGCGGCACCAAGACCGAGCAGAACCTGCGGGAGGCCTTCTCCGGGGAGAGCGAGGCCCGGAACAAGTACACCTTCTTCGCTGCGGTGGCCCGGCAGGAGGGCTATGAGCAGCTGGCGGAGCTCTTCCTCACCACCGCCCGGAACGAGCAGGAGCACGCCCGGATCTGGTTCCAGGCCCTGGGGGGCATCGGCGGCACCGCCGCCAACCTGCTCTCCGCCGCTGAAGGGGAGAACTACGAGTGGACCGAGATGTACGACCGCATGGCCAGGGACGCCGAGGAAGAGGGCTTCCCCGAGATGGCCGAGGCCTTCCGCCGGGTGGGCGAAATCGAAAAGGCCCACGAGGAGCGCTACCGCAAGCTGCTGAACAACGTGGAGATGCAGCAGGTCTTTGCCAAGAGCGGCCAGACCATGTGGGAGTGCCGGGTCTGCGGCCACCTGGTGGTTGGCACCCAGGCCCCCGAGACCTGCCCTGTCTGCAAGCACAGCCAGAGCTTCTTCGAGGTGCGGAAGGAGAATTACTGATTCTACCTGCCCGGCCCGTTTCGCCTGCCCGGCAGGGGCCAAAGGGGGAGAGGTTCTCCCCCGTTGGATTCCCTCTCTCTGGTGGGTGGAACCCTGCCGGGGAGGGGTAATTTTTTTGCCTGGCCTGCGGCCCTTTGCCGGAACGAAAGCAGAAAGCGCGCCCACCGGCTGGGCGCGCCATCCAGTGGGTGGGTTGCCGCCGCCAAAGGCTCCCCTGGAGAGGGGAGCTGTCGCCGGAGGCGACTGAGGGGTGCTCCCCTGGGAAAATTTACTCGGGAGCGCTGAAACGGCAAATCGGCGGAGCCTGTTTCTCAGCAGGCTCTTTTTTTACCCCTCATACCCTGTCCTTTCCCCGCATATACATGTTCTATCAACTCATCGGGAAAGGAAGGGATGCTATGTCCTTCGACGAAAAGTCCGGGTCCCAGGTCCACCGGGTCATTCTGGAAGACCGCAGCCGCCTGACCGTCTCCGGGGTGGACGGGGTGGAGAGCTTTGACGAGTCCTCCATCCTCATGACCACCGCCCAGGGCATGCTCATCATCCGGGGCAGCGGCCTGCACATTGAAAAGCTCAGCCTGGACGGAGGCGACCTGCTGGTGGAGGGCACCGTGGACGCCCTGACCTACGAGGAGGAGGACAGCCGCCAGGGCTCCTTCCTGGGCCGGCTGTTCCGGGGATGAGCATCTCCACCCAGGCCCAGGCCCTGGTCTTTCTGGTCTGCCTGGGGGTGGGGGCCGCCCTGGGCCTGCTCTACGACCTGCTGCGCCTGCTCCCCCTGGCCCTTCCCCGGCGGTGGCTCCGGGCGGCCGCCGACCTGACCTTCTGGGCCTTCGTCTGCGCCGCCCTCTTCCTCTGCGCCATCTTTCTGGAGACCGGCCCCGTGCGGCTGTACACCGCCGTCTCCTTCTTTCTGGGGGCGGCCTGGTACTTTACCCTCCTCAGCCCCCTGGTGCGCCGGCTGCTGGACCGGACCCTCCGGCTGTGCCGCCGGCTGGCGGGGTGGGCGGCCGCGCCTTTCCGGCGGCTGTTTTCCGCTCTCCTGGCCCCGTGTGCAGTTTTTCTCCGAAAGGTAAAATTTTCTTGCAAAAAATGCTTTCCTTTTTCCCGGTTGTGGAGTAAGATATATTATCTCTTAAGCAGACCGCAGGGCGGGCGGCCCGGCCGCTCCCCTCCCCTCACCCACCGAGAAACGGAGGCGACCCACAGTGTTCCCCAAAAAACGGGCTGGTCTTCTTGGGAAGATCCTTCTGATCGTGGTTCTGGCGTACATGATCTTCCTGCTGATCGGCGTCCGCCAGAAAATTGCCATCGCCAAGGCCGAGGTGGAAACCCTCACCGAGCAGGTGGCCCAGCAGACCCAGTCCAACACCGAGCTTTCCAACGCCATCGAAAACCGCGATAACCCCAACTTCCTGGAGGACATCGCCCGGGAAAAGCTGGATTTGGCCTCTCCCCACGACAGAGTCTTTTATATTACCGATTAAAAAAGAGAGACGACTCTCTATTTGCTCAATCCCTTGAGCTTTATTTTAACGAGGAGGATTTTCAGTACATATGGAAATCAGTGTAGGCGCAATCCTGGAAGGAACCATCAAAAGCATCACCAAATTCGGCGCGTTCGTGTCCCTGCCCGGCGGCCGGTCCGGTCTCGTCCACATCTCTGAAATCGCCCATTCCTATGTGGCCGACGTGAGAGACTTCCTGACGGAAGGGCAGACCGTGAAGGTCAAGGTGGTCGGCATCGACGACGCCGGCCGCATCAACTTGTCCATCAAAAAGGCCACACCGCCTCCTCCCCGTCCCCAGCACGCCCAGCGGGAGCGTCAGGGCGGCCGGACCGAGTTCCGTGGAAACGGCCGGAACTTTAACTCCGCGCCCCGCTCCCACAACTTCTCCCGGGAGCCCCGGCCCGCTGCCGCAGCCCCTCAAGCCGCCGGCCCCGCCGATTTCGAGGCCCGCCTGAAGCAGTTCATGCAGCAGTCCGACAGCAAGCTCTCCGACCTGCGCATGACCGAAAAGCGCAGCTCCCGCCGCAGCGGCCACCGCTAAACAGCCTTTCCCCCACCCCGGTCAGAGGACCGGGGTGGTTTTTTGTCCCGGGGCAAAAAAATGCGCGCCTTCTCACCGGAAAGCGCGCAAGCAGGAGAATGGAATGAACGATGTCATCTGACGGACAACACCTGCCGCCGGATTTATGGTATCCCAATTTCTTCCATCCGTCAAGGGGTCCCTTTTGTCGGGTTTTGTCCCATCCCCCAGGGTTCGCCCTTCCGGGAAATCTATTTTCTCTTTTTCCCAAAAACAACGTGACTTTCCCCGGAAGGTATGGTATACTGTGCTTGTAAGGACGCAGGAATTCCTTCTTGCTCCCCCTTACTCCCACGAAAGGAGCTGACATACATGAAATTCACCTTTACCGACAAGAAAGTGAACATCCCCAACCGGGTGCACGCCTATGCTGAGAAGAAGATCGGCAAGCTGGACCGTTACTTCAAGACCGAGCCTGAGACCTCCGTGGTTTTCAGCGTGGAAAAGGGCCGCAACATTCTGGAAGTGACCATCCGCTCCGGCTCCACCATCATCCGCGTGGCAGAGAGCACCTCTGATATGTTTGTCTCCATCGATGCCGCCGTGGCGTCCATTGAACGCCAGCTTCGCAAGAACAAGTCCCGTCTGGAAAAACGCCTGCGCAAGGAAGCCTTTGACGCAATCCCCTCTGAAGAGTACTTTGTTCCCGAAGCCGACGAGGCCGAGGAGCCCTCTTATCAGCTGGTTCGTTCCAAGCGGTTCTTCTTCCGCCCCATGACCGTGGAGGAAGCCATCCTGCAGATGAACCTGGTGGACCACACCTTCTTCGCCTTCCGCAACGAAGACGAGGGCGGCGCGTTCTCTGTTGTCTATAGGCGCAACGACGGCGGCTACGGCATCATCATTGACCAGGATTGATCCCCGGTTTTAACCGGTTTTTCATACCGCATCTTCCCCCTCCGGCCCAAGCGGCCGGAGGGTTTTTCGTCCCCCAGGCAGAAAAATCGCCCCGGCAGCACAGGCTGCCGGGGCGGTTTTCGTCTTAACTGGGGGACCCTCAGATCTGCTCAGTTGCGACAACAGCGGAGCTGGTGCCGTTCTTGGGAGCGGGCTCCTGGCCATAGGGGTTGTTGGGGTCAGCAGAGGCGCAGCCAGCCAGCAGAGCCAGGCTCATCAGCATTGCCATGCACAGGGCGATCATCTTCTTCATCTCAGTTCCTCCTTCGGTTTACGGATATGTATGAATATCCAGACGAATCAATATCGTGCTATGGGTATAGTATCCCTCTTTTTGACGGATTTTTCAACCCAAACTTAGGGACCCACTGGAATTTTATCGTTTTACACCATTTTCAGTTGTTATATTTGTACAAAAACACAACATTTTCTTTGTGCATATTTTCAGGTGCAAGCGTTTGTCCCCGTTGTATCCTTAGTCATCCAGCTTCAGGTCGCCCTCCTTGATCCAGCCGGCCTTCCGGCAGGGCAGGCTGATGAGCCAGGTAAGCACGGCGGGCAGCACAAAGCACACCAGCACCATCCCCAGCCAGTCCATGCCGGTGACGGAGGCCTTCAGGCCCTCGGCCACGTCGTTGACCCAGCCGGTGTACACGCCGATGGGGCCCACCAGGCCGCAGGTGCCCATGCCGGAGGAAACGGGGGTGCCGTTCATCTCCATGCGGAACAGGCAGGTGGCAATGGGGCCGGTGATGGCGGAGGCCACCGTGGGGGGAATCCAGATCTTGGGGTTGCGGACGATGTTGCCCATCTGGAGCATGGAGGTGCCCAGGCCCTGGGACACCAGGCCGCCCCACTTGTTCTCCCGGAAGGACATGACGGCAAAGCCCACCATCTGGGCGCAGCAGCCGGCCACCGCCGCGCCGCCTGCCAGGCCGGTCAGGCTCAGCGCCGCGCAGATGGCTGCGCTGGAGATGGGCAGCGTCAGCGCAATGCCCACCAGCACCGAGACCAGAATGCCCATCAGCAAGGGCTGCAATTCGGTGGCCCACATAATCACGCTGCCCACCGCGCTGGCTGCCGCGCCGATGCTGGGGGCGCAGAGCACGCTCAACCCCACGCCCGCCAGAATGGTTACGGCGGGCGTGACGATAATATCCACCTTGGTTTCCTTGCTCACCAGTTTGCCGCATTCCGCCGCCACAATGGCCACAAAGTAAACGGCAAGGGGACCGCCTGCACCGCCCAGGGAGTTGGCGGCGCTGCCCACCGCGATGAGACTGAACAGCACCAGCGGCGGAGTGTGCAGCGCGTAGCCGATGGAGGCCGCCATGGCGGGACCCGACACGCTCTGGGCAAAGGTGCCGGCATCCACCAGGAACGGAATGCCCACCTGCTCGCCCAGCGTCTTGATGATGGTGCCGATGAGCAGGCTGGCGAACAGGCCCTGCGCCATGGCGCCCATGGCATCAATGCCGTAGCGGTGTGCTGAAATGATAATGTCTTTTTTCTTAAGAAATTCCTTGACTTTTCCCACGTTACGCTCCTTTCGATCCGGCTCCAAATTCTATCAGCCGGAAGGTTGGAGGTATTGTAACACTCCCTTGCACAGATTTCAAGGCAAATGTCCGTTTTTTGCGGGGAAATTCCCCCACAAAGCGCCCAAACGGTTGTCAAAAATCCATTTTTGCGCTACAATAGTCCTGTATCCTATCCAAGAATCAGGAGGATCTTTTCCGCTATGGTTGAAACCTTTGAAACTGTCATCACCCCCTACGGCCTGTCCCGCACGGTCTGGCTCTGGCTGCCGGACGACTGGCAGACCGCAGGCAGGCGCTATCCCGTCACCTATATGTTTGACGGGCACAATCTGTTCTTTGACACCACCGCCACCTATGGCACCTGCTGGGGACTGAAGGAATATTGCGACGCGCACCCCGACCGCATCCTTGTCGCGCCGGAATGCAACCATGAGGGCAACGGCCGCCTGGAAGAGTACAGCCCCTATGACCTGGAGGCGTTCGGCGGCATCCACGGCACCGGCCACGCCTATATGGAGTGGCTGGTGGGGGAGCTCAAGCCCTGGATTGACGCCCATTATCCCACCCTGCCCGGGCGGGCCAACACCTCCATCGGCGGCAGCAGCATGGGCGGGCTGATGAGCCTTTACGCCATTACGGCGTACAATAAAACTTTCTCCGGCGCGGCCTGCCTGTCGCCCTCGGTGCGGTTCTGCATGGAGGATGTGCGCCGGGAAATCCGGGACGCCGTCATCCGCCGCGGCACCCGGGTCTATCTGAGCTGGGGCGAGAAGGAAAGCCGCGATCCCCATGGCCTTGCCCGCTACACCGCCAACGCGCTGGAGGTTTGCCGGGCGCTGTCCGCAAAGGGGGCGGATGTCTTCCCCTACCTGCAATTGGACGGTTCCCACTGCGAAGCCAGCTGGGCGCAGCAGGTCCCGCTCTATCATGAATTTTTGTTTGGAGGCGGCCAATGAGCAAGAGCAAAAAGAAAAAGCGCCGCACCCTGCCCGCCCACACCGAACCGGCGGCCCCGCCCAAAACCGGGGACCCGGAAAAGACAGGGGAGGATGTCAGCCGGGGCGCGCGCTGGATGGCGGCGCTGTGCTACCTGAATATTCTGATCCTCATTCCGGCCTGCTGCAAGTGGCGGCATGATGATTTTGTCCGCTTCCACCTCAATCAGGGTCTTGTGGTGCTCATGCTGGCCACCATCTGCGCGGCGCTGGGTCTGGTACCCTATCTGAGCGAAGTCTCGGTCAGCCTGACCCTGCTGGTGGATGTGCTGTCCCTGGTGGGCTTGGTCAGCGCGCTTCGCCGCCGCAAAGACTGGCTGCCCCTGGTGGGGCGCATGGCCCTGCGGTTCCATCCGTTTTCATAACACCTGTTTTTATCAAGGAGAACAACAATGAGCAAAGCAGTGATCTTTTTTGCCCCCGGCCTGGAAGAGTGCGAGGGCCTTCTGTGTGTGGACATTCTGCGCCGTGCCGGCGTGGAGGTCACCATCGCGGCGGTGGGCGGCAGCGAAATGGTCCGCTCGGCCCGCGGCGTCAGCGTGGTGGCGGACGCTTTGGCGGAAGAGGTGGATTATCCCAGCTATGACGCCGCGATTTTGCCCGGCGGCCTGCCCGGTGTGGACAACCTCAAGGCCGATCCCACCGTGCGCACCGTCTGCACCAAGTTTGCCGCTGCGGGCAAGCTGGTGGCGGCCATCTGCGCGGCGCCCACCGCGCTGGCGGAATTCGGCGTATTGAAGGGGAAAAAGGCCACCGTCTATCCCGGCATGGAGGACGCCCTCACCGCAGCCGGGGCGGAGGATACCGGCCTGCCGCTGACCATCGACGGCAACATCGTTACCGGTGAGGCCCTGGGCGCCGCCATTCCCTTTGCGCTGGCGCTTGCCGGCCGGCTGGCAGGCCGCGAGGCGGCGGACCGGGTGAAGAAAGGCATCGTCTACTCTTACTGATCCCCACAGACAAAGCAAACCCCCGCCGGGAACCCCGGCGGGGGCGTTTTGCTGCGTCAGACAGGATTATTTGCGGCCGCGCTGCAATTCGATCCAGGCCAGGTCACCGCGCTCCAGACCATGGATCAGAACCTCGGCGGTGGCAATGTTGGTGGCCACCGGGATGGTATGCATATCGCACAGGCGCAGAAGCGTCACGGCGTTGGGCTCATCGGGCTTGGCGTTGACCGGGTCGCGGAAAAACAGCAGCATATCCACCTCGCCGCAGGCGATCATGGAGGAAATCTGCTCCGCGCCCCCGCGTGCGCCGGGGTACAGGCAGCGCACCGGCAGGCCGCAGGCATCATGGACTACCTTGCCCGTCACACCGGTGGCGACCAGTTCGTTTTGGGATAAAATCCGCACATATGCAGTGCAGAATTGGGCCAGCAGCTCTTTGCGGGAATCATGGGCAATCAATGCAATCCTCAATTTGGGTGCCTCCTGGTGCAGAATATTTCTTCTATCATAAAATAAAATGCCGGAAAATGCAAGACCGGATTGTGAAAAGTGACCCGGCCGCGACGAATTATGCACACCATGCCCAAAAATGTCCGACTATTTTTGGCAAAACGGCTCGGTGCTGATGTGCTATAATATGTACAATAAATGCATCACCGTCAGGTGAGCGCCCAGAGGAGGAGATCCATTATGAAGAAAACCGCTCAAACCGTGATCCGGGAGGGTGCCTGCTACACCATCGCCGCCGCCAATGGCCGCGTGCTGGAGGTGGCCGACTTCAACACCGAAAATGGCGCCTCTGTGCGCCTGTGGAGCTATGAGGGCCAGCCCTGGCAGCAGTGGTTCTTTGAGGAAGCCGCCGACGGGCAGTACCGCATCAAAAATCGCTTTACCGGCAAGGTCATGGACCTGGCCATGAGCGGCGTGGCCAACGGAACCTGGATTCACCAGTGGTCGGTTACCTCCGGCAAGGGGCAGCGCTGGCAGCTGGTCCCGGCGGACAACGGCCGGTTCAAAATCCGCAACGTCCTGGCCGATAAGGTCATCGACCTGGTGGGGATGCGGGTGGACAACGGCACCCAGGCCCAGATCTGGCAGGATGTCTTTGGCGAAAACCAGCTCTGGAACATCCAGCCGGTGCCTGACAAGCTGCTGGAAAAGGATATGCCCCGCCCGGAACCCAAAAAGGAAGCGGTCAAATCCACCCGGACCCAGACCGGTACCGCCTCCCGCGCCAAAAAAACTGCGGGCAAGGGTGCCCGCCGCACCACCAGGGGCTAAACAATACATCACAGGGGCCCGCCGCCCGGCAGGGCGGGGCGCCTCTAAAACAGCAAATCCTCCGTATGGCTTGGCAGCATACGGAGGATTCAGACTGTCGAAAAAGTCAAAATCCGTCACCATCGGCGGACCTGCGCCGACGATGGTGACACCGACAGGGAAATTTTGCGGGAAATTGTGTGCGAGGAGCGAAGCGACGAGTGCGCGGTTTCCCGCAAAATTTTGTCGAGAGGGATTCCAAAAGGGGGAACTGGACGGTCAGGCGAAGCCGTGCCGGACGGGTCCCCCTTTTGCAGCGTGTCGGGTTTCCCGA
>JAQXPK010000063.1 GCA_029100605.1 Bacillota bacterium
TATGCATATCGGCTTAACTCAGCAAACCAGAAAATTGGAATTTAGCGGCCTCGCCGAATTGAAAATTGACAATTGACAGTTGGCAATGATTGTGTCCCTACGGGACGATTTTTGTAATAATAGCGGGTAATCTCATCAAAATGATTCTTATATTCTTATCTTTAATGTATCCCGAAGGGATTCCTTTATTGTCAATTGTTCATTGTTAATTGTCAATTCAAATTTCTATTTGTCGGTAGCTGAGTAAAACCGATAAGCACTTTGTATTTGTTCATTGTACCCGCTTTCCCAGAAAAAAACAAGTCGCAGATTTTCAGGGATGCTTAAGGCAATACCGCATAATGGGGCAAGGAGATTCGGCAAGAGATTTTGACGCAAGCGAAAGTATGAAAAATGCGGGAATACTGGATGTATTTCCCATTTTTCATACTGCACGATTGGGGCAAAAGATCTGCCGAAGCCCGCAGTTCCCACCCAGCGGTGTTGCCTTAAGATTTCCTTGCGACAGGGCGCAAACCGGCAAATCCCCAGATTCTTGTTGCCTGTTTCACAAAAACGTGGTATCCTATCTGTATCAATTTTCTCGGGAGGCTGCCATGTCGATTCAAACCGCAACCGACGAATACAACCTGGCTCTTCGCCAGGGGCAGAAGGAATACCGGGAACGGATTATGGCGGAGCTTTCCCCCTATCCCGCCGTCCTCGACGAGCTTCTGCCGGAGAACAACACCGATGCCGTGGTGGACGTGGGTCTGGTGGAGATCCCCTCGGAGCGGATCATCGGCACCAAATCCGCCGGGCGCACCACGGCCTTTACCGCGTCCTTCCGCCCCCTGCTGGACAGCAAAAGCGAATTCGCCATGAAGTGGATCAACCTCTGCGACGCCCACCTGGGGGACACCGGTATCACCGACCCCATCGCCTGCTACGAATACCTGGGCGACTTCTACGTGCAGGAGGGCAACAAGCGGGTCAGTGTTCTGCGGCACTTTGGCGCGCCCCGGATCCCCGGAACCGTCAAGCGGATCGTGCCGCCCCTGTCCGACGAACCCCGGATCCAGGCCTACTACGAGTTCATGGACTTTTACAGAGCCACCCGGCTGTACTGCGTCCAGTTCCGCCGCCCCGGGGACTACGCCAAGCTCCTGCATCACCTGGGCAAGAAAAGCGGCGAAGTCTGGGAGGAGGCGGAAAGGCGCACCTTCAACGCCTATTTCCACTATTTCCGGGACGCGTTCTGCGCCCTGCAGGTGCCGCCGGAGGAGGCGCTGCCCGAGGAGGCGCTGCTGCTGTGGCTGGAGCTGTATCCCTTCCGGGAGCTGGGGCAGCTGTCCGCGGCGGAACTGAAGAAAAGCGTTGCCGCCCTGCGGGAGGACATGGTGGCGGCCTCGAAAAAGGAGGATGCCGTCAAGGTGCAGACCAAGGCGGAGGACACCACCAAGGCCACGCTGCTGGAGCGGTTCATTTCCTCCGGCCCGGAGCACCTGAACGTGGCCTTCGTCCACCAGCTTGACCCGGCGCGGAGCGCCTGGGTGCTGGGGCACGAGGAAGGCCGGGAGCACCTAGAGCGGGTGTTCGGCGACCGGATCACCGCCCGCAGCTATTTTGACGCCTCCAGCCCGGAGCTGGCGGAGCAGAGCATCGAGCAGGCGGTATCCGACGGCGCTCAGGTGGTTTTTACCACCGCGCCCCCCTTGAGCCGCGCCACCCTGAAGGCGGCGGTGAAGTATCCCAAGGTGCGCTTTCTCAACTGCTCCGTGGATCAGCCCTATTCCAGCATCCGCACCTATTACGGGCGGATCTACGAGGCAAAGTTCATCACCGGTGCCATTGCCGGTGCCGTGGCTCAGAACAACCGCATCGGCTATATCGCGTCGTACCCCATTTTCGGCGTGCCCGCCTCCATCAATGCCTTCGCCCTGGGCGCGCAGCTGACCAACCCCCGGGCTCAGATCGAACTGCGGTGGTCCTGCGTCGCCGGCACGCCCCAGGCCGATTTGCTGGCGGACGGCATCCGGGTGGTGTCCAACCGGGACGCCCCCACCCAGGCCAAGATGTTCCTGGATTTCTGCAACTACGGCACCTATCTGATGAACGACCGGGGCGACCTGATTCCTCTGGGCACCCCCATCTGGGTTTGGGGAAAGTTCTACGAGTTCGTCATCCGGAGCATTTTCGCCGGGGGCTGGAAGCGGGAGAAGGGGGAATCCACCGCCCTGAACTACTGGCTGGGCATGGACAGCGGCGTCATCGGCATCCGCCTGTCCGAGAAGCTGCCGGAGGGTCTGCGGCAGCTGGCGAAGATTCTGGAGCGGGGGCTGAAGGACGGCACCCTGGATCCCTTCCGCCGCCGCATCACCGCCCAGGATGGTACCATCAAATCCGACAGCACCCATTGGTTCTCCCCGGAGGAGCTGCTGCACATGGATTGGCTGTGCGACAATATCGTGGGCAGCATTCCGGACGATTCCCAGATCCTCCCCGTTTCCCAGAACATGGTTCGGGAGCTGGGTATCTACCGAGATTAAATTCCCACCCAGGAGGAGGGCAAGCCCCGTGAAGATTTTGACCGTATCCGATGAGGAGTGCCCCGCGCTCTGGGATCATTACGTCCCCGGACGGCTGAGAGAATATGATCTGATTCTCTCCTGCGGCGACTTGAAGCCGGAGTACCTGAGCTTTCTCGTCACCATGGCTCGATGCCCCCTGCTCTATGTCCACGGCAACCACGACGGAGGCTACGACCGGTCGCCCCCGGAGGGCTGCGACTGCATCGATGGGCACATTGTGACCTACAACGGCCTTCGGATTCTGGGACTTGGGGGCTGCCGCCGGTATCATCCCGGCTCCCATCAGTACACGGACGCCGAAATGCGCCGCCGGATTGCCCGGCTGCGCTGGCGGCTGAAAAAGCTGGGGGGCGTGGACATCGTGGTGACCCACGCCCCGCCCTACGGCCTGGGGGACGGGGAGGATCCGGCTCACTGGGGCTTTGAAGCGCTGCGGGAGCTGCTGGACAGGTATCATCCCCAGTATCTCGTCCACGGACACGTCCATCTGCGCTACGGCGTCGGGGAGCGGGTGCGCACCTATGGTGGCACGACCCTCATCAACGCCACGGAGCGCTATGCCTTTGAAATACCGACCCCCTTTGTAAAGCCGGAGGAATCCGGTCAGGTGATTTATAAAACCCGCTGCAAGCAGGAGCAGTCAGCCCTCGTATAAGGCGCTTGCGGAGGAAATGCGAAATGTAGAATGTGCTGATCGGGGCAGCCAGCTGCCCGACAAATTGGGATTTGGCGCGCAGCTCCCAAGGCTTCCCCTCTGGGGTGGTGCTCCGCGCAGCGAATCAGAAATATTATGATTGCCGGGGCCAATCATACCATAATGTCCGCTGGCAAAAATCTTTGATTTTTGACTGATGAGGGGCGGTACTGCGGAGCAATCATCCGGAACGTTTCGGCGAATTCGTACTGGGGCAACCCTCATCCGTCTCGCCTTACGGCGAGCCACCTTCCCCGAAGGGGAAGGCTTTGGCCCCGGCTTTTGATTTCCATTCTATTCTGGAGGAATCGTATGGCTTTTGACGCTTTTTTCCTGACCGCCGTGATGGAGGAGGTTCGCGCCCGGTGTATGGGGGCGCGGGTGGAGAAAATCCACCAGCCCAGCCGGGACACGGTGATTGTCCACCTTCGCTGCCAGGAGGGACGGGAGCGGCTGCTCTTTGCCGCCAACCCCGCCGCTCCCCGGCTGCACCTCACCGCCGCCTCCCCGGAAAATCCGGCGGAGCCGCCCATGTTCTGTATGCTTCTGCGGAAGTACCTCACCGGCGGCAGAATCCTGGAGGTCCGCCAGCCCCCCATGGAGCGGCTGGCAGAGCTGGTGATTGAGGCCACCAACGAGATGGGGGACAAGGTCACCCGCCGGCTGATTCTGGAGGCCATGGGCCGCCGGACCAACCTGCTGCTGCTGGACGGGGAGGGCCGCATTGTGGACTGCCTGCGCCGGGTGGACGTGGATCTGTCCCAGGAAAACGCCCGTCCCCTGCTGCCGGGGATGTTCTACAAGTATCCCCCCATCCAGACCGGCAAGCTGGACCCCGGCTCCCTCACGGAGACGGACCGGGCCGCTCTTCTGGTGTCCGCATCTCCAGACACCCCCGCTGACAAATTTTTGATGGACCACTTTTTGGGCCTGTCCCCCCTCATTGCCCGGGAGGTGGCCTTCGAGGCCTTCGGAGAGGTGGACGCCCCCGTGGGCCGGGACCCGGAAACCCTGCTGGATAAGCTGGCGGCCCTGCTGGACAGGCTCCAGGGGGGCCAGGTCCAGCCCACCATGCTCCTGCGGGAGGGAAAGCCTGTGGACTTCTCCTTCCGGCCCATCCTTCAGTACGGCCCGGGGACAGAAAACCGCTC
This sequence comes from Bacillota bacterium, assembly GCA_029100605.1. Lineage (GTDB taxonomy): Bacteria > Bacillota > Clostridia > Oscillospirales > Oscillospiraceae > Faecousia. The sequence goes on from JAQXPK010000063.1 coordinate 4,416, forward strand.
CTTTGACCGGTTCTCGGCCCTGCTGGACGAGTTTTACCAGGCGAAAGAGAACGCCGACCAGGTCAGGCAGAAGGGGCAGGATTTAATCAAATCCCTGAACCACGCCCGGGACCGCCTGGCACGAAAACTGGCCCTCCAGGAAAAGGAACTGGCCGAGACCCAAAACCGGGAGGAAAACCGCATCCGTGGCGACCTGATTACCGCCAACCTCTACCGGATGGAGAAGGGCATGAAGTCCTTAAAAACGGAAAACTACTACGACCCGGAATGCCGGGAGGTGGAGATCCCCCTGGACCCCCTGAAAACGCCCCAGCAGAACGCCGCCAAGTATTACAAGGCCTACACCAAGGCCAAGACCGCCCAGGAGATGCTTACCATCCAGCTGGAAAAGGGCGCGGCGGAGAAGGAGTACCTGGACAGCGTTCTGGACAGCGTCTCCCGGGCGGAAGGGGAGCGTGACCTGGCGGAAATCCGCCAGGAGCTGGAGGAGACCGGCTACCTCCGCCGCCGGGGCAAGGGGAAAAACCAGATGAAGCGCCCCGCCGCCAAGCCCCTGGAGTTCCGCTCCTCCAGCGGCCTGCGCATCTCCGTGGGCCGGAACAATTTGCAGAACGACAAGCTCACCACCAAGCAGGCGGGAAAGTGGGACTACTGGTTCCACACCCAGAAGATCCACGGCTCCCATGTGATCTTATGCACCGGCGGTATGGAAGTGGATGACGATACCATTGTGGAGGCCGCCAAGATCGCCGCCTGGTACTCCCAGGCCCGGACCAGCGGCAACATTCCCGTAGACTATACCCAGGTGAAACATGTAAAAAAACCCGCTGGTGCCCGGCCCGGTATGGTGATCTATCACACCTGCCAGACAGTGAATGTGACGCCGGAGGAAGGGCTGATCAAGCGCTTGTTCGTGAAATAAAACTGGTTTGCGGCATTCAGCGGAAAAAAGGCAGGCAGGAGATCACTCCTGCCTGCCTTGGTTTTGCCTGTTGTCAGGCGGTGTGGGGGGCGTGGCCCTGCTCCTCGTCGGAGCGGAACAGCAGC
>JAQXPK010000064.1 GCA_029100605.1 Bacillota bacterium
GCCAGCACGACAAAAGTCGGTAAAACTGAATATCCCCCCAACCGGACAGGCTTTCGCTTGCCCGGTTATTTTTATGTCAACCACAGGAGGTTTCATGTACATCCGAAGATTTACCTACAAGAAAGAAGATGTGGACTGCAAACTCTGCACGGAGTACCGGGGCAGAAAGAAATGTCCGCACAATATCTGCCCGTACATCACAGAGCGCATTGAAGCTGGAGCCGTGACCTATCAGGAAGCCGTCAACGCTATAGTGCATCCGGGATGCCAAATGATCCGCCGCCTGCCCAAGCTGATGCAGACCTAGCCCCTCCATTCGGATCGGCAGGGATGCGGAATACCCCACCGCCTATGTGCAGGAACGGTTCTCCAAGATAACTGCCATGCACATTGCCCGTGTCATGGAGGGGATCGCGGACAACCGCACCCAGGTTCGCAATACCAGAGCCTATCTGCTGGCATCCCTGTTCAATTCCGTGTCCACTCTGGACAATCAATGTACCATGCAATACAACTACGATTTTGGCGGCTCCTGGTGAGCCGCTTTTTTTGTGTCCGGACGCCGGGAGAAAGGAAGGAAAATTGAAAAGGCCTCTCGCGTATATTACCGCCCACTGGGGCGAAAGCACTGATGAAAACATGAAGCTGGCGGCGAAGTATTGCCGCGCTGTCTATGACGCCGGGTATCAGCCCATCTGCCCTCTGGTGATGAACTCCCTGTTCCTGCGGGACGCAATCCCCCAGGAGCATAAGGACAATCTGGATATGTCGAAGGACTATCTCTATATAGTTTTATCAGATAATAGTATTACAACACGGTTTTTGACGCTGTGGCTGACCTTTTCACCAGCATGAACAATATGGGCGCTGAGATTTTTAACCTGAGCTGGGTGAACGCCGTGGTGCGGCTGTTCACCCTGTTCGGCTGGGCGCTCTTCGCAGTGGGTGTGGTCGGCGCGGTGTTCGAGGTGGCCATAGAAGCCCAGTCAGGAAGAACCAGCATCAAGGGCGCTACCCTGAATGTGCTGAAGGGCTTCTTTGCCTGCGCGCTGATTGGGGTGGTGCCGGTGGAGCTGTATGGGACGTGCCGTCTACACCGGCATCTACGAACCGGGACATCCCACAGCAGACAGGCAGGGACTCCGACAGGATGTGCTCGACCTGATTACGCCCTTAAATCTGCCGCTGATTCGGTATCCCGGCGGTAATTTCCTTTCCGGCTACCGCTGGGAGGATGGTGTCGGTCCAAAGGAGCAGCGTCCTGTCCGGCTGGATCTGGCGTGGCAGGCGCTGGAGCCAAACGAATTTGGTACGGATGAGTTTATGGATTTCTGCAAAACGGCGGGAACCGCTCCCATGATGGGCGTGAACCTGGGCACCAGGGGGCCACAGGATGCGGCAAATCTGGTGGAATACTGCAATTTCCCAGGCGGTACATATTATAGTGATATGCGTCGGAAAAATGGTCACGAAGCGCCATATGGAATCCAGCTCTGGTGTCTCGGCAACGAGATGGACGGCCCGTGGCAGATCTGCGCCAAGACTGCGGAGGAATATGCCGCCATCGCCCGGGAAAGCGCAAAAATGATGCGGCTGGTTGACCCCACCATTGAGCTGGTGGCCTGCGGAAGCTCGATGCGTGCCATGCCCATCTTCGGAAGCTGGGAGCGTACCGTGCTCCGGGGCTGCTGGGAGCAGGTCGATTACCTGTCCCTGCACCAGTATTATCAGTGTAACGATGGAGATTTACCCACCTTCCTTGCCAGGAGCATGGAAATGGATGGGTTCATCAAAGAAGTATCCGCTATCTGTCAGGAGATCAAGGCGGAGAAGGACTCCGATAAGAATGTATATCTGTCCTTTGATGAGTGGAACGTCTGGTATCACTGGCAGCTGGGAAAGAGAGAGTCCCCGCTGTGGACGGTGGGGCGGAGGGTTGAGGAGGAAACGTTCAATTTTGCCGATGCCCTGCTGGTGGGCTGTATGATGAATACGCTGATCAATAACGCGGATACCGTCAAAATTGCCTGCCTTGCTCAGCTGGTCAATGCTCTCGCCGCCATTATGACCGAGCCGGGCGGCGCAGCCTGGGCGCAGACCATTTATTATCCCTTTGCTTATGCCTCCCGGAATGGACGGGGAATCGCATTGAAAGCAGACGTTCACTGCGAGACCTATGCCTGCGCCATCGGTGAGAACGTTCCCTATCTGGACGTTTCCGCTGTGCTGTCCCCCAACGGGCATACGGTGACTCTGTTTGTTGTCAACCGAAGCCTTTGCGACAGTGTGCAATGCCAGTTCCACCTGACCGAGCAGGCAAAGCTGGTGCGCCACATTTCCATGGCAGGCTTTGCACTGGACACAGTCAATACCGCTGATTCCGCGCCGGTTTGCCCGAAGGAGCTGCCTGTCAGCAGCGACTGCGGCGTTGTTCTGCCGGAAGCATCTTGGAATATGCTCCAATTCTACCTATAACCAATCCGCGCCTCAGTCATGCTGAGACGCGGATTTCACATTCCGAACAAGGGGTGAATGCAGTTTTAGGAAAGCTTGAAAGAGAGAATTGCGGGTGCAGGAACTGACCAAGTCAGTTCCTGCACCCAATGAAGAGTTGCCCTGATTGATTAGAAGCACGTCCAGCCGCCATCACAGGTGATGATGGTGCCGTTTACGAAATGGGAATCGTCGCTGGCCAGGAACAGCGCGGCATTGGCGATGTCCTCCGGCATACCCATTTCCGGGGAGTGGGCCAGCAGGGAGCTGGTGCGTTCAAAGCCAAATTCGTTTGCCTGCGGCATGACCAGCGGGATATCAGTCAGAATACCGCCGGGTGAGATTCCGTTGCAGCGGATACCCTTGTCAATATACATAAACGCTGTATTCTGGATGGCGGAGACAATCGCTGCCTTGGAGGCACAATAGGCGACGCCCGCTGTGGGGTGGCATGCGCCAACGGAAGCCACATTGATAATGTTGCCCGCATCCTCGCCCTGCTCCAGGAACACTCTGACTGCCTTTCGCATGGCGTACAGGGGACCATAGGTGTTGACACGGAACAGCCGTTCGATCATCTCATCAGATACATCACCGATGGCGGTATTGTCATCCATGATGCCGGCATTGTTCACCAGCACATCCAGCCGGCCGAATTCCTTGACGGCTGCATCGATCATGCCTTCGCACACGGCAGGATCGGATACATCACCGGCATAGGGCACCACCTTACCGGGGGCATCCTTTAATTCCTCAGCCAGCGCCTCCAAACGCTCTTTTCTGCGGGCAACCGCAATGATATTGGCGCCTTCCTGGGCAAACAATGTCACAATCGCCTGTCCCATACCGGCAGAGGCGCCGGTGACCACGATGGATTTTCCTTCCAGTTTCATAGTTAAATCCAGCCTTTCTTCACAATGATGGCGGGAGAATCGTTGCAGCCCACCGTAACCCGATTGCCTTCCATCGCTTTGCGGGCGTCGATTACCGCGTAGCCGATATTCTTGTCCACGGTATAGCCGTAAATCGCTGTTTTTACTCTGCCGCAGGGGACACCCTTGCAGTAGACGATTTCCATCTGGGCAATGTCTTCATAGGATTCCGCCAAATACTCAAGACCCACCAGCAGCTTTTTGGGTCCTTCCTCCTTTGCCTTCACAAGGGCATCACGACCAATGAAGTCCTTGCTTAAGTCTACGGACCAGTCAAGCCCACACTCATAGGGGGTCAGCAGGTACATATCCTGACGCAGAGCGAATCCCTTTTCTGTCGGGAGGCTGCGTACATAGACCTCCAGCGTGGTCACCTCAGGGGCGTTGTGGGCATCACAGGCATCTCGGATGGCGGCCTTCACCGCGGCGGTATCTGCCATGTCACAGTATACCTCGAAGCCGTTTTCGCCGGTGAAGCCGCTGCGGTGGATGATGACGGGAATGTCGCCGATCTTACCATCGGCAACCTGAAAACGCTTCAGACCGTCCACAGGAGCGGACAGCAGCGTGTTCATCACGGCAGGGGAATTGGGACCCTGAATGGCATACATATCCATCTCGCCGGTCATATCCCGGTAGTCAACCTCGCTGCTCCCCTTATGCGCATCCATCCAGCTCACCATCTGGGGAGCGTACAGGGTGGAAACCCAGTACAGATTTTCACCCATGTGCATGACAATGGTATCGTCGATGATCTTCCCATCCTCATTGAGCATGGTGGTATACTTGGTGCGTCCAATATCGGCTTTGGCGATGTTGTTCACAAACAGGCGATCCAGAAAGGGAAGTGCATCCTTTCCTTTGACTTCCACCAGGTCGTGGGTCCAGCGATACCAGCCGGCGTTTTCCCGGACAGCCTGATGCTGGGCGCGTGCGACGGAATCTTCGCGGAATAACATTTTGGTCAGCCTCCTTCCTTATACCATGCGCTTGTCGATCTTTCTGCCGACAACGATGGTCATTTCTTCTTCATCCTTATCCTCAAACCAGCAGGACCATTCCGGCGAAACCAGGGTTTTGACCATGTTGTGCCACAGCGTCTCATAGCCCAGAATCAGCTCGTCGATGGGAGCCATCTCAAAACGGCCGGTGAAGGTTTCCACATTGACCTTGATTCGCACCTCATCCTTTGTGAAGGCGTCCAGCTCGCTGGGTACAAACTGGGTGTCCAGAATGTTCTTGATGTATCCGCCCATCAGACGGGGATCATTCCAGCCGATTTCATGGGGGACACCCAGCCAGCTGCGCAGACCCTCTTTGGCGAAAGGCTCGATGAATTCATTTTTACCGGCAGTCGCAAAGACGATTTTGAAGATGCGCTCAAATTCTTCTTCTGTGTCTGCCATTTCACGGATGGCAATCAGCGGGAAGGCAACACACCAGACCCAGCCCTTTTCCATGCTCCAGCGGTAGGCCCATTCCAGAGACTTCTCTTCTCCGAAGGCCTGAGAATAGCAGCCGTTCCGAATGAACTGACCGTCCCGCACGGTCCGCTCCTCCGGCGTATCGTGAATGGGCATAACGGGGGTGCCCATGTGATCCAGCCAGCCCTGCTTGGGCAGGTTGAAGGTGTCCCGGCGCTCTGCCACCACACGGCACTTCCGATCACCGCAGCCTCTGGCTTCGCACATATTCAGCGAAACCTCGTTCTCACCGGGCACGGCGGATTCGATGTCAAAGTTCGCGGTGAACATGGCGGTGGTCATGTTGCACAGCTCCGCGCCAACGATGTCCCAGGGGCAGGCATCCAGCTCTTTTTCCACCCGATCCCGGGTGAACTGAATCACACGGCCTGCCATGTTCTGGTATTCATCGCCGGAGTCGCCGACAATACCGCCCAGCCAGGCGCACCGGTCGCAGAACTCCGGGATGTTCCACTCGCCGTAAAACGCGGCCTTATAGTCGTCGCTGCAGGCAGACATGTTGAACATGTAGGATGTTTCGCAGATTGCCTCGGTTCTCTTGTTGAAGTCGGGTTCCAGAATCCGCATGACCTGGAAAATATTAGCGGTGAAAGCCGCAATGTGCCGAAGCGCATAGCTGTAGGCTTCCCGTTCCGGGATCAGCTTTCCCCATACGGTGGTGACGCATTTTGTTTGATTGAGTTTGTCGTTCAGCGGCATATGGTTACCTCCCTTAGCCGGCAGCCGGGCCGGACTTAATATCCAAA
>JAQXPK010000065.1 GCA_029100605.1 Bacillota bacterium
TAGTGCTTTGTTAAATCAAATTCTTGCATAAATCAGAACATTGTGCTATAATAACCCCAGATGATAATAGGGGGTTATTATATGCCATCGTTCAAATATGTGATTGAGCTCAGCGATCAAGATAAGGCTACGCTCATGGAAATCGTGAAAAAGGGCAACAGCCCTGCCCGGACAATCCTGCGTGCGAATATACTGCTTGCCTCAGACAAGCGAAATGGCAAGTATATGACAGTGTCCGAGATAGCGGATGCATACCACACCACACCTACAACGGTACAGACTGTGAGGACTTCTTATTGTGAGAAGGGCCTTGAAGCCACAATTAGCAGGAAGAAGCGTGAAACGCCGCCGATTCCGGCAAAGGTTACCGGGGAGGTGGAGGCACACGTCATTGCACTTGCTTGCGGACAGCCGCCGGAGGGGTATTCAAAGTGGACACTACGGCTGCTTGCGGAAAGAACGGTTGAGCTTGGGTATATAGATTCCATATCGCACGTTACAGTTTCAACCATTCTTAAAAAAACGAATTTAAGCCTAACCTGAAGAAGTGCTGGTGTATACCGCCGGAACACAGTGCCGCTTTTGTGGCCGCGATGGAGGATGTGCTTGAAGTATACAGTCGCCCATATGACGAAGACTGTCCCGTTATTTGCATGGATGAAAAGCCAGTTCAGTTTTTTGCCGACTTCCGCAAAGGATTCCGCTCCAAAAAGGACGGCGTTCAATATGAGGACTACCAGTATATCCGCAACGGCACAGCAAGCATTTTCCTTTTTACAGAGCCTTTGGCCGGATGGAGATATGCCGACGCCCAGGAGAGAAGGACTGCTCAGGATTGGGCAAAGCAAATAGAGTGGCTGCTGACCAAGCAATATCCTATGGCCAAGAAGGTTGTTCTTGTAATGGATAACCTCAATACCCATAGCATTGCATCCCTGTATGCCACCTTCCCGCCGCAGCGTGCCCGAGATCTTGCCGAGCGCCTGGAGATTCATTATACGCCAAAGCACGGGAGTTGGCTTGATATTGCGGAGATTGAGTTATCCGCTCTTGGCCGCCAGTGCATTGCAAACAACAGAATTCCTGATCTTCCTTCGCTTCGGAGTCTCCTCGAACCGTGGGCTGTTGCAAGAAACATTGCTCAGAAAGGCGTAGACTGGCATTTCACCACCGATGATGCAAGAACCAAGCTGAAGCGTCTATACCCCATTATAAAGATTTAGGATTTACAGAGTACTAGGCGATAGAAGCTTGGTCGTTATATTCCCAGAATATGTGTAAATACCGCTGGCGGCAGTTGAGTATCCCTCGCCGGCCTCTGTCCATGTATATCCAAATGATCCATTACCACGCATAGATGCGGGGACGGTTGTACGTACAGTCATACCATTCTTAGTATGACTACATTTCACAAAACCTTGGACTAAATACGTCCCATCACCCATATCCTGTGAATAAGATGCTGACCAAGAATTTGTTCCTACAGCATCATTTTTGTGCTCAAAAATAGCATTTACGGCGGCCTCTTTTTCTTTTGTTGAACCATTCTTCAATACATCAACGTAATGTTCGTATTCTGCTTTTGACATCGGAATGAATGTATCAGAAAAAACAGGCTCATTAGGAGAAATTGTTGATTCTGCTGCCATAGTACATACTGGAATGATTCCAATAGACAGAACAAGGCAAATTGCTATCGAAATACATCTTTTAAACATCATATATGCTCCTTTCCATATTCTCCAAACGGATTGGTTCAACCTTACCATATCTTACTCTTAAATACTTCGGTATTGCCTATAATGCCAGAATTATTTGGGTAGCATAATTTTTCCGAAATCTTCTTATACAGCGTATTAAATCAAGCTTATAGTTGAAAAGAAACTGAAATACTTTTCACTTCGGCGTACCAATTGTTGGAGATTAGTAGTCCATCGGAATCGCCTCCTATCAAGCGCTTCGGAATAATTCACACATGTGAGAGCAAAGTCTAACTGTACAAACATTATATCGATGGCTTTTGACTTGGTCAATGCTACTTACAGAATTGCAAGAAAAATTGACAAAATTGCAGATATATCAGGGACCGCGAAATATCTTAGGACGTCTTTTGGCGTCCAATAATGTGCCAAGTAATGCAGGATGACAAAGCCAGTGGCGTATTGGCAATACACCACTGGCTTTTCCGCTGTCAAATTTGAATTACATGGAACTACTGAGTTTTTTTCATGAATGAAAATTTCTGTGTAACGGTGAAATATATTCGTTGAACAGGTTTAATGCCCATCTGCAACCATAACCGTTACAGTAAAAAGTTTCTTATCTGCATCATATTCCCACTCAAAGTCACCTTGATATTTGCGAATGGTTTTTTCCACACTTTTTAACCCAAATCCGTGCAGGCTACTATCAGATTTTGTGGAGAGTAAGCGATTCCCAGATTGCTTGGGAGGTATATCGCAGCTGTTACTGACAACAATAACGCTATAGGAATTACGGTGAACCGTACTTAGATTTATCACTTTCCCTTCTGATTGTTCTGCGGCGGTAACTGCGTTATCCATTAGATTTCCCAAAATTGCGACTAAGTCTATGTCATTCAACTGGGCCAGGTTACAAACCCTTACGTCATAATCAAACTGGATACCCCGCATGTCGCAGTCAACAGTATACTTATGTATCATCACATCCAGCAACTTATTGCCGCTATGGCAGTTACGGGTATAGTCGGCAAGCTGCTCTGTAAGTTTTGCCACATAGCTGCTGATTTGCGGGTCCTCATTAAGTGCCTGAATCGCTGCAAGATGCTTCTTCGCATCATGGGCATAGATCATTAACTGCTGATTTTGCTGATCCAGAATTTGATAGTAGGATTGTTCAGTCTGGAGTCGAGCCAACTCGCTTTTTACCTGCATACTGTCGCTGTCTTTTTGCACTTGGCGAGAATAGGTTACAAAAAGTAGAATTGAGGAAACGAACAGACATACGCCAGCGATTGCCAGCAAAAGCTGTATTTGGTAGGAACAATCAGGCTGAGCGGAAACATGCCAAAAGATAAACATGCAAAAAATGGAGACGATCGGGTGGATTAGAAAATTTATCGGTACTTTTGCTGAGCTTCCTGCCGGATTGATCATCCTGGTTATGAGTAAGACGAATAAGAAATATGCGCTTTTACAGCTAATGGCTTCAAACAAGAAGAGAATAAAATTATTATTATAATCAAGAAAGGTAGTTCCTGTGATATAAGAACTGAAAGCAACAATAAATGTCTCCAGTGCGGTATTTACGACTACAAGTGTAACGGTATAAAAAACGCCTTGGAGGAAAGTACAACGAAAGCAAATAACTGAAAAAAGCAGTGTCATAAAGAATGTGGAAAACCCATTTATAATCACATTGTTCTTTGACAGCAAGTTTAATACAGAACAAACTGAAAAAAGGGCAATACCAATCAATACGCATTTTTTTGCAGAGATTCGGTGTTCAAATATTCCGGAGAAAAAGATATAGGCAATAACCATCTCTGCAAAGTATACACAAAAGGAAGCGATCGGATTCAGCATATTACCGCCTCCTTAAGTATTCGAACCAAAATTTATGAAATGCGGATTGCTTCCTGGGCGCAATCGGAATACGAGATCCGTTTGTCAACAGTAGTTCTGTATAGGTATATCGTTCCACATAATGCAGATTTACAAAGAAGGACTTATGCACCGGATAGAAAAATAGCTGTGGCAGTTTTTGACAAAGGTCATCAAACTTTTCTGCAACGCAAAACTCCCGTGCTGTTGTTACTATGGAGACCTTTCTTCCTTCTCTGGTCACATAGATAATATCATCTGCAATCACCCGTTGTTGAGCGGCATTTTCTGACAGATAAATATCGACATATGCGCCATCAATATATTCCATCGCTTTATCCAAACCGGCATACAGACGGTTGATATCAAAAGGTTTCTCAAAGAAACGGAAAGCCTGGAGATCCATGGCATCATCTTGGTATTCGTCATAGTTGGTTACGAAAAATAAGGCCAATTTAGGATTCTGCTGCCGCAAACGTTTGGCGAGGGTAATGCCGTCAACATTAGGCATTTGTATGTCGAGGAAGGCTAAATCAAATACTTCATCTTCGGGAAGTTGAGTTGCATCAAGTAGCGTGGTCATGCTATATCAAGCGAGTAATCGCTACTGGCGGAGAAGAAGTAACTATCGATTACAGCAAAAATGCTGTGCTGGTTAATGGGACGCTCCTTGATGAGCCGTATATTTGTCTGGCGGAAGCTGATCCTATGTTGGACTTGGATGGCGTGACGACGATAAATTACACTGTGCCTGATGGGTGCCTTTTTGTAATGGGAGACAATCGCAATCATTCAGCAGACAGTCGCAACCAGGAAATAGGGTTTATTCCGGAAAAAGGGGTTGTTGGGAAAATAATAAAAAGTTTATCAATATAGCAACATAAGGGGATTAGTATGTTGAAGTTTACAAAAAGCATCTTGTTCATTACTGTAATCTGTGTGCTTACCTTCTCTTCAGCTTGTACGAATACAAATGAATATCAGGAAAGTGATGAATGCGAAATAGGACCGAGTAATGCAGCTGAAACGATGGGAAATGATAGAAGTGGGGAAGAAATATCTAATAAATACGCAAGTATTTACACAGCTGAACCGCTGCACTTCTCCGAAGAAAGCATCAATTGTTTCTTATCTTACTGCGGTGATAGTGTCATAGATTCCCAAAATATAATTGGAGATTCTGCGAAAAGATACTCCGGAATTTGTAACAGTGGAAAGCAATTTGTGTGCCACGAAAATACAGGTTATTATGAAGAAATAAGTTTGTCAGAAGGTGTTATCTGGTATTATTTTGTGAAAATTACTATAGCTGGCTTCGTATGTGGGCTTGCTGGCGTGTTTTCTCTGTTTGTAAGTAGCTATATTGCTAACGCCTATGCTGCAATCTTATCTCCTGTCATAGCATATTATCTGTGGAACTCCATTTTAAATATAGTGTACCCGTTATTTCCTGCCAATCTAATTTGGAGCATGGTCTCGCCCTATAACTTGTTTTTTGCGCAAGTATGGTTAGGAAATAGCTTGCTGAGCTTTCTTTGGACGATATTGTTAATCACACTTTTGATATCTCTTGTTAGTATTTGTTTTGTGAAAAAAACATGTACGGAGGCAATATTATGAAAGAGATTAAGATTGCTGGGATAAATTTTCAACAGTGGATTATAAACCCCAAAAATCTCGCAGCGTTGCTTTGCTTGACATTGTATACCTATGACCAACTACATGGGATGATAGACTATGCAAAATTCTTAGGTTCTCCAGTTACACCTTGGATGCTTCCATTTCTACTTTGCAGTGCTAGTCGTTTTCTTCCTATTATGCTTCTTTTTTTACTTTTGATTTCAGAATCACCGTTTCGCACAAGGCAACAGAGTTTCGTAATCCTACGCACAGGGAAACGCATATGGATTAAGGGTCAACTATTATATCTGCTTATAATCAGCATCTGTTTCACAGCCTTAGTATGGGTTCTTTCCTGGATATGGTATCTTCCTGAGCTTACATGGAGTACCGCATGGGGTGATTCACTGTTGACCGCATCTCAAGGATTGGATCCTTCATTTTTTGGAGTATATTTGAATTTTGGATATCGTGTGATAAAAAACGCAGAACCGATTCTCGTAACGCTCTGGTGCTCTGCTGTCATGGTTTTAGTATGCTATATGCTAGGGGTAATAATGACAGTATGCAATCTCTATCTAAAGAAGGGATTGGGTGCAATTATTACATCAATTTTAGTGGGTATATCTTTAATTCCTGAATACTTTACTATTGACCCAGGCGTGATTAAGATGACAATCTGGATTTCTCCTGTATCTTGGATGGATCGAATGCTGATGGGGAATAACAATCAAAACTTACCTTCCTATGCATTTGGCGTTTTGGCACCGGCATTGCTTGGAAGTATATTAAGTATGTTCTTAATACTAGTCATAGGAAAACGTGATGTGGAAACAGAGAAGGAGTAAAAATGGGTTGTGCTGTTCAATTAAAGAATGTAACAAAGAAATTCAAGGAAGCAACTGCCTTGAATCAGGTTACAGTTTCTTTTGAAAAAGGGAAAATATACGGAATCATCGGCAGAAATGGATCCGGAAAGACTGTACTTTTTAAGTGTATCTGCGGACTGCTAGAAGTAACTGACGGTGAGATAACTGTTTTAGGCCAACGAATTGGTGATGGATTGTGTGTTCCCAAAGGGGTTGGAGCTATTATTGAAACGCCTGGTTTTTTGCCGAACGTTTCCGCCTATCGCAATTTGTACTATTTGGCTTCTTTATCTGGGAAACCTGATAAAGAAAAAATCAGGGAAGCCATTCGGCTTGTAGGTTTAGATCCCGATAGCCGAAAAAAGATGGGCCATTACTCTTTAGGTATGCGCCAGCGACTGGGACTTGCCCAAGCTATTATGGAAGATCCTGAACTGCTGATTTTGGACGAGCCAATGAATGGGCTTGATAACGAGGGGGCGAAACAGATGCGCCAGTTTTTGATGAATTTGAGAAGTCAAGGAAAAACTATTATTTTGGCAAGTCATTCGCAAGAAGATATTGCGACAATGTGCGATATCGTCTATCAAATGGATGCAGGCATACTGATGCAGCAAGACAGTTAATAGTAAACACTTTTGAGTGAAAGGACTCTTAATGGAACAACCCAAATTTAATATACGAAAAGAAATTTGATCACATGATGGACGAAGCATATGACCCCATCGCTATTGAAACAGAAAAAGAATCAGATTTTCCATCATGGCGCAATTCCTCTGAATTCTGCAAGAGACAGTTGGTAATACTGTCAGAATCGTGATTCCGGAGAAAATGGAAAATAGAGGATTCTTTATCGCACAGGCAAAAGAAACTGCAGAGGATAATGAAATTGATACCACAATTACGGAATGTGGAGACCGGCTCATTGCAGAATTTCACATGGATGGCGGCAGCACGAATTTTGGTATAAAAGGAATTATCGAGTATGCCGATGATGTTTGCTTTAGTTGCGATGGAGGCGAGGTCGTTCTGGGTGTGATAAAGTATACTCATGCGACATGCTGTTTTGGGGAAAAAGTAACGCCTGAAGATTGGCAATACATCTGATGCAAGCCCCACATTACCTATGTACTATCATAAAGCCCCAAACATAGCCGTAAAGCAGAAACGTGGGTTGTTCTGGAGGAAATATGACCGGTGAAAATCAAAATGATTCCTACTGGATTCGCTGTCCAATCTGCGAATCCAAAACACGAACCAAGGTATATGCCGATACCGTAATATTCAGGTTCCCTCTTTACTGCCCCAAGTGTAAAAAGGAAACCAGGGTAGATGTTATGCAATTGAAAATCGCAATAAGCAAATGAGCCAGACGCCAAACGCAGAGCCTGCTTCCCTATTTATGGGAAACAGGCTCTGCTTTTTTATTCATCCACCTTTTGGGCGTCAATATCCCGAAGCATGTTGATTGCGGATTGGACAACTGGGTATATTGCGGTAGCTTCCTCCTCTGAACAATCGTTAATCAGTACTCGCAATTGATGGATGGCCGGAGAGCCTTGCTGCAATTCTGGATAGAAAATCAGGTTGGGGTCGATTTTCAAAATACGGATTAGCGGATATAAGTTCTTAAACTTCGGGTTTCCCCTGTAATTCTCGATATTAAGAATTGTGCGATGGTCCACCCCTGATGTACGGCTCAAATTAAGTTGGGTAATTCCCATTTTTTCTCTGGCCTTTTTTACCACATCGCCAAGTACGCGAACGAAATCTGCCATATATTTCACCTCGCGTATATTTTACATTACATATTCTTTCGACGGAATTCGATACGATTCACATATTATGTGTATTTCGTTACACTATCGCAACGAACGAGGTTTCATGACAATGGCTTTTCTGTGGAATGACAGGATGTTATCTATATTGCATTCCAATATTTCATACGAAACAGTCACGGTCTCCAATGTGCATTATATTACACATTGCTTTATCGTAGGCAATTAAGTAGGCAGTTTATTATCAGGCGTTGCCGCAGTCCTCCAATCAATCTGATTTTCAAAATTCAGATTGATTGGAGGAAACAAAAATGGATGGAAACCATCCAAAAAACAAAGATCCTCGTCCGAAGCGGCGCAAAGACAAGGAGAATCCCTATACGATTTTTACAGTGGGTATCAGCTCAGATGAACCGCATTTTTATCTGTCTTTTTCTGACAGCGAAGGAATCCGGCAATGTCTGGAAATCGGC
The DNA here is from genome assembly GCA_029100605.1 of Bacillota bacterium. Classification (GTDB taxonomy): domain Bacteria; phylum Bacillota; class Clostridia; order Oscillospirales; family Oscillospiraceae; genus Faecousia. The sequence continues at coordinate 8,325 of JAQXPK010000065.1, forward strand.
AAAGAACTATACGATATGATGGACAAGTTCGAGTTGGAGGATCTGTCCATAATGAATGAAATGGACAACCATTATGAGCACTCAGAACTGACAGAGCAATCATTGAATGCGCGTGCAGCAACAGAGCCGGAATCACTGGATGAAATCGTGTTCCGGCGTTTGCAGACGGAAAGGCTACATACCGCGATTTCTCAGTTGCCTGAAATTCAGCGGCGCAGAGTAATCCTATATTACTTTGACGGCCTTACCTATGAGCAGATAGCGAAGATGGAGGGCTGCACAAAAATGGCGGTAAAAAAGAGTGTGGACGGTGCTATTGAAAATCTCAAAAGATTTTTCTGATTATTTTCGTTCTGAGGGTATACTTTTAGTCTTTTAGTTAGGAAACAGGTGAAGGGGGTCATTCTCCTTCACCTGTTCGCTTTCTTGGTGGATGGGTCTGTACCTTCTAAACGGAATACCCATTCATCAAGCACATTCCTATTGCTATTGTGATGAGCATAAGCCACTTTAGCATCTGCGCCGGGATGTGCCGCAGGAAGAACACAGTACTTCACTTTTCTTTCGGTCTGTATGCTTCCTTCTGCGGCACGGAGCGAGAAACAGACTGCTATGACCGCTGGACGGCTACCGGCGGGGCGATAACCGGCAATAGGCATAATGATACTCCCGTCCAGTCACAGTCTCAAACAATGAGGGCGGTCACATGAGAACCATGCGAGGGCGCAGACCCGTGGCGCTGGTACGCTGCCAGCCGCTTGATGACTTCCCATTATAAGCCGGGGTGTCGAGGACAAATTGGCTTCTTTCCGGTCAACCAGCAGCCAGAAACTGGAAATATCTGGATTCCTACCGGTTGACCTTACATAGCCCCAATATGGGCTATCCTTACGAAGGAGGTCAATACACATATGAAACAAACATATTTACGAGGCGAACTGTACTATGCGGACTTAGGCAAAGGCGTTGGCTCTGAACAAAATGGCTACCGCCCGGTGGTGATCATTCAGAACGATGTTGGGAATAAATACAGCCCCACGACCATTGTGGCACCTGTGACAACCGACCATGACTCAAAGGCAAAACTGCCCACCCACTGTCACATAGGGGAGGAAAACGGCCTGGAAGCTCCCTCTGTGATTCTGTTGGAGCAGATTCGGACCATTGATAAAAAGCGGCTGACCAGTTATGTTGGCAGACTTGACAACGGTCAGATAAGGCGGCTTAATTACGCGCTGGCAGTCAGTGTCGGATTGACTGAATTAGACGAGAATCAAATTCAAATATGCCTATGTAGCACCTGTGCCAAGCAATTTGCCTGCATGGGCGTTTTTTCATTAGAGCAAAGAATCTGTGGGAAGAAGACAATGGAACTCTGTTCGGCATGTGGACAAAGGCTTGGAGTAGACTACACAATGATTCTAAGAAAGCGGGGGACATTGCCGTGAAAGCGCAGGATGCCTATAAAATGATGTTCCGGGACTATCCGGATGTGGTAACAGTTGATCAGATGTGCGAGATGCTGGGCGGGATCAGTACCAAAACAGGCTACCGTCTGCTGAAAGAGGGAGCTATCAAAAGTCTTATTGTGGGGCGGCAGTACCGTATTCCCAAGCTGTACATCTTTGAATATCTGGAAATCATGGGGCGCGAAACTGCGAGCGGCTGATTTGCACATTTGCGGCGGGACATCCTCTGTGGTACGATGCTTGTGTCATAGAGGATGTGTCGCTGTTATTACATAAAAGGAGGTTTTTTCATGGTAGCAGGACACCTTAGAGAACAAAATGGTGTTTACCAGATTATCTTAAGCTGGAGAGACATCGACGGCAAACGAAAAGGAAAGCAGATCAGCACGGGGCTCCCGGTTAAAGGAAACAAGAAACGGGCGGAGCAGATGCTTTTACAGATTCGGGCTGAATTTGATCCACAGAGCATTGTAAACAATGCGGATATGCCTTTTGGACAGTTCTTGCAGATATGGCTCAAAGATAAGGCTACGATGATGAATCCGGACCTGTACGCAAACCATGCCTACAATATCAAGACAACCATCGGCGTTTATTTTGAAGAACACCCCGTCAGCCTGAAAAATCTGTCTGTAGCAGACTTTGATGATTTTTATGAATACGAACGGATGGAGAATAAGGCTTCCACCAAGAGCCTGCTGAAGCTGCATGAAACAGTAGTCACTTCGCTGGCCTATGCTGTTGAACAGGGGTGGATTCGGGAAAATCCTGCCGAGCGTGTGAACCCCTGTGTAAAGGATTCCCAAATCCTGTTTACGGCATTTTTGCAGAACTGGCTAAAGATGATGAAAACAACTGTAAAGCTGACTACATACTCCAGCTATGCTCAGGGCATCAATAAGAAAATTGTTCCATATTTCAATGAGCATTACCCCAGCTTGCGTTTGACAGAAGTAACTGCACAGCATATTCAGGAATACTACACCCATGAAATGCTGGACAATGGGCTGACTGCCAATACCATCAAGCACCGTCATGCAAACATCCGGAAAGCCTTGCAGTATGCCTACACCATTGATTTAATCCCCGGAAATCCTGCCGCAAAGGTGGAATTACCAAAGATTGAACAGTATGTAGGAACTTACTATAACGCTGCACAGCTTGATCAGATGTTCAAAATTTTCAAAGGGGACCCAGCAGAGTTTGGTGTTATTACGGCGGCTTTCTATGGGCTTCGCCGCAGCGAAATTGTGGGACTGAAATGGGATGCCATTGATTTTGAAAGAAAGACCATCACCATTCGTCACACCGTAACAGAAGCTATTGTAGACGGCAAAATGAGGCTGGTCAAGGCGGACAGCACAAAAACAAAATCCAGTTTCCGAACACTTCCTTTGGTTGCACCCTTTGAGCAGATTCTGCTTCGGATGAAAGCAGAGCAGGAGAAAAACCGAAAGCTGTGCGGAAACTGTTATTGCCAAGATTATCTGGAATATATTTATGTGAACGAAATCGGAGAACTGGTCAAACCGGGGTATCTGACTTCCCATGTTCCCGCAGTTTTGAAAAAGAACGGAATGCCCAAACTTAGGTTTCACGACCTACGACATAGCTGTGCCTCTCTGCTGTTTGCGCAGGGCGTTCCCCTAAAAGAAATTCAGGCTTGGCTTGGTCACAGCACCATCGGTACAACGGCAAATATCTACACCCATCTGGATGAAAACTCCAAGATCAATTCGGCTAACGCAATCATTTCCATTTTGCCTGGACAAAAAGAAAAACATCCCTAAATCTGCATTTGCAGCATTAAGGATGTTTCCCAATGGTGCCGCTGACCGGGCTCGAACCGGTACTCTGGAAGCCAGAACGAGATTTTAAGTCTCGGGTGTCTACCAATTCCACCACAACGGCATATTCAGTTGTATCCCTCCGTCAACAAAGCCTCCCAGAATTTTGGAGGGATGTTTAGGAGGGATGCTCCTAAAAAACGATTTTATGAAAATAAAAAAGTAGCTGATACCAACGCTTTTTTGAAAGTCGGGCGCTATTGCAAGCCACGGATTTTAAGTCCCTTGTGTCTACCGATTTCACCATGCCGGCCTCATGCCATCATAGCACACTTTTCGGTTTGCGTCAAGTATCACAGCTGGTCGAGGTTCAGAGTGAAGGCCTCCAGGCAGTTGTCAAGGAACCAGTCCAGCTCCGGGCGGTGCATGGCCTGCATGGCCTCCCAGGTCTGGCGGGCGGCGGAATCGAATTCCTTGTTGCCCGCCTTTTGCTCCTCCAGGCACTTGATATGCGCCGACAGCTTGTCCGCCGCCTTAACGATGGGCTCCAGCTCCGGATCGTCCTCCAGAACATAGCTGGCGTAGCTTTCCCGCAGCTCCGGGGGCAGCATATCCAGCAGGCGGTTGCCGGCGATCCGCTCCACCTGCTTGTAGGCGTCCTTAATGTCAGGATTGTAGTATTTGATGGGGGTGGGCAGATCCCCGGTCAGGATCTCCGAGGCATCGTGGTACAGCGCCGCCACGGCACAGCGGTCAGGATCCGGAGTGGGCAGCTTCAGAATGTCCCGCCGGATCAGAGCCAGAGCGTGGGCAAGCACCGCCGTCATATGGCTGTGCTCGGAGATGTTTTCGGAAAAGGTGTTGCGCATCAGACCCCAGCGGGTGATGTAGCGCATTCGCCCCATCAGGGCGTAAAACTCATTTGCCATGGAGAATCTCCTCGATTTTTTCTTCCAGCTGTGCGGGGATTTCACAGAAATGGGTTCCGCCAGCCGATTCGATGACCGCCCGATCCCGGAAGCCCCAGAGCACGCTGAGGCAGGGAACCCCGGCGTTTTCCGCCGTAAGCACGTCCACCTCGCTGTCGCCGACGTAGACGCAGTCCTCCGCACCGATGGCCTCCATGGCCTTGCGCACCATATCCGGTGCCGGTTTGCGGGGGCAAAGGGCGCTTTCGCCCATAGCCAGGATGCCGGGGAACACGCTGGCGCACAGTGCTTTCACCGCGATGTCCGGCTTATTGGACACAATGGCAAGGGGATACTTCCCGCCCAGACGGCGCAACGCCTCCGGAATTCCGGCGTAGGGTCTGGTTTTGATCCGGCAATGAGCCGCGTAATAGCTCTGAAACGCCGTCAGTACCGGGGCGGGATCCGCGCCGGCTGGCACAGCCTGGGCAATCAGCCGTCCCGCGCCGTTTCCCACAAACCGCCGCACCTCCTCCAGAGTCCGGCTCGGGTAGCCGAAATCCGACAATACCTGGTTGACGCTGTCTGCCAGATCCTCCAGGGTATCCAGCAGCGTGCCGTCCAAATCAAACAAAATGCCTGTCTTACTCATAAGCCCCTGTTCTTCAGTACCCGGATGTCCTCACCCAGAAACGCGATCCGCTGGAAATTACCGCTCAGGCGGGACGCGACCTGGGGGGAATACCGCTTGCCAAAATCCTCCGTATTCAAATTTGTAGACACGATCATGGGTTTACCCAGCAGAAGCCGGTCGTTCAGCAGGGCGTACAGCGCCGCTGTGGTAAACTGACCGGGCATCTCCGTACCCAGATCGTCCACGATCAGAAGATCGCAGGCGGCGTACTTTTCGTTGTCCTTCCGAGCCGCCTCGTCGTTGCCGAATTTCGCCCGCTCCAGATTGGAAAACAGGTGGGCAGCGCTTTCGTAGACCACAGAGTATCCCCGATCCGCCACAGTTCTGGCGATACAGGCGGAAAGGAAGGTCTTGCCCAGGCCGGTATCCCCGGATAACAGAAGATTCCCGGACTTTTCCGTAAAACTCAGCGCATATCGGCGGCAGCTTTTGAAATTCCGCTCCATGAGATCCCGAATATTCACCCCCAGCACAGGATCCAGCCTGTCCGGGTAGTAATCCAGCCGGAACTGGTCAAAACTTCCCTTGGTGCCGTTTAGGAAGGTCAGTTCCTTTTTCTGCTCCTGGCGGCACAGCTCCCGCAGGCATTCGCACATGGCGCTGCCCACATAGCCGCTGCCGCCGCACTTGTCACAGATGGGGCTGTCGTCCAGATACCCCTCCTCAAAATTCTCCGCAGCCAGCGCCGCGCGCTCCCGCTGCAGACTCAGGTTTTCCTGTCGCGCCTGCTCCAGCAGCTCCTTGCCGTCGCTGCCCTGCTGAAACGCCGCCTGGGCGGCCTGAGCCATGGTGCGCCGCAGCTGCTGATCAATTTCCCGAATGCGGGGCACCCTGGCGTAGGCCTCCGCCAGATGCTGCCGGTTTTCCGATTCCCGATCCTCCTTGGCCTGAGCCAGACGCGCCCGGGCGCGCTGCACCACTTCCGCACTGTATGCCATGGTTTCAGCCCTCCTCCATCATGCGCTGGATCGCCGCCTGCTCCTCCGCGTCCAGCTGCCGTTCGCCTGTCCGGGCACCCGGCTTGCGGTCGCCGGAACGGACATCCTCGGCGGTGCGGAAGCCCTGCTGCTGCCAGCGCTGCAAAATCTTATTCATGTACGCCCAATTGAGCCCGCCGGTGTTCAGGCAGGTACGCTCGTAGGCCATGGAAATCATGTCCTCATCCACGCCCATGTCCAGCCAGCTCTGGGCATACCGCTCCTCGGCGGCGGTGAGACTGCGTCCGTGGATCTGCAGAATATCCATCAGCCGGTGGATGCGGGAATTGCGAACGTTCTGCGCCTGAATAAAGGCCGCCGCTTCCTCCACGGTGTCAATTCCCTGCTCCGCCCAGGCGTAGGCCTCTTTCTCGATGGTACGAAGGCTGGGATTGCGCAGACTTCCCTTCTGCCGGGCACGATCTTTGCAGTAGCATACCAGCACGGAAATCACGTCCGCCGGAAGCCCCAGATACCGGACAAAGCCCAGCAGAATCTTCAGTTCCTCCGTGTTCAGGCTTCTGCCCAGCAGACGCTGTACCTCCTCGTAGAGGCTACGGAAGGAATTGTCCCCTTCCATTGCCTCCAGCACGTCCTTCTCGGAATAGCTGGGCCGCTCGCCGGGGGCGATATGGGTGGGATGCTCCTCCTGCCACAGACCAAGCTGCCGCAGAGTCGCGGCGGCGAACTGGCAGCGGGAGGGACTGAAATTCAGGTCGGCTTCCGCCCCCTCAGGCCGGTTGCCGCCGGTTATGTACAGATACAGCAGCGCCGCGTCCGGGCTGGCGGCGGAAAGCAGCCTGCGCAGATCGCTCTGGGATATTGTCACGGGTTCGGTTCTCATTTCGGTGCCTCGCAGAATTCGTCAGATAGAGCCATTATACCACAGCTTTCCCCCGGGGACAATGGCGGAGGCCATGAGAATTTTGTAGAAAAACAGGAAATTTTTTTGGCGGAACACAGGATGTTGTGCTCAGAACCAGGCAGACGTACAAAAACCGGAGCCGATGGCTCCGGTTTTCCAGCTTGTCAAAAAAGCCTCGCAGAGTTTGCCGCGTTAGCGGCAAATAGAATGAAAATCATTTTCGGCCGGGGCGTGTACCTGGCCGAAAATACCTCTCAGGCTACAAGTGTGGAATTCGTTCGCCGGTGGCGAACAAATTCTGCGCGCAGTAGACTGCAAGAATCTGTCGGAAAAGCCCGAAGGGATTTTTCGACAGTCTAAAAAGCCGGAGCCGATGGCTCCGGTTTTCGTTTATTCGCAGGGGAAATGTGGCACAATGTACGCAGGCGAGCCGTTCCCTTCTTGCCTGCTTGTTCGCATCCTGCCGCCGCGCTTGCGGGGACACACTTGACAGGAAATGAAACGGGCGAAAGCAATCGTCGTCACGTTTGGTTCCCGTTCCTTTGCTGTCCGGGAGTAGTTTGCCCCGGGCTAACAGTGTATATTCGGAGGTGTCTTATGGAAGAATTTGTCACGCTTTTAATTCCCGCCCTGGTTGCTCTGATCCTGGTACGGCTGCTGCTGATTCCCATGCGGCTTATTTTCAAAATTGGCATTCACTCCGGCTGCGGCTTTCTGTGCCTGTGGCTGCTGAACTCCGTGGCGGGGTTCACGGGGGTGTTCTTCCCCATCAACGCGGTGACGGTATTGACTGCCGGGATCCTGGGTCTGCCGGGAATCGCCGTGATGGCGCTTCTGGCGATTCTCTGACAAAACCGCTTCTGCTGGAGCGCCAGGGACGCCGCCCGATGGCGCTTTCAAAATGGATGACCGCCGGAATCCCTTCCGGCGGCCATGTTAGGAGGAAAACGTTTCTTCTTATTCGCCCAGCGCAAGAAAATCCGCCGGATTCATGGGCTCGTCCTGGCAGGTGACGCTGAAGTGAACGTGACTGCCCAGGGTGGATTCCACCAGAGCGGTGTCACCCACATAGCCGATAACCTGCCCCGCCGTCACGGTATCGCCGGACTGAACGGCTACATCCTTGCTGAGGCTGGAATACTTGGTGGTGTAGCCCCCGTCATGGCGAATGACCACGGTGTAGCCCATGGAGTCATCCTCATAGACGGTATACACCTCGCCGTCCGCCGCGGCGCAGACCTGGGTTCCCGTCTCCGCCGCGATGTCCACGCCGTTGTGCACCCGCCAGTCCCGGGTGGTCTCGTTGTAGCTCAGCGCCTCCATGGAGTAGGCCGAGATCTCGTCACCGGAGACCGGGGACACGGTTTTGAACGGCTTTTTCACCGTGGTTGTTGGGGTGGTCGTAGCCTGAGTGGAGGGGGTGGCAGACTGGGTCTGGGGCTGGGTTGCCAGCACAGGCACATCCTCCGCCTCCATGGTTCCCACCAGCACGTCCTCCCCGATGGTTTCCTGAATGGAAGCCTCTTCGGCATGGTTTACATTGCGGTAGTATACATAGCTTGTGATCCCGATAGCGGCTGCGCACAGGATCAGGGCTATGTAGTAGCCCTTGCCGCTGCGGCGCGCGTGTTTGTTGTCGCTCATTTGTTAAGCACCTCCGACTCTGAGTATAGCCGGAAACTGCGGAGGTTAAACAAATTCCGGAAAATTTTTCATCCTTTTTCCATTTCCAGCCCGGAAAGGATTTCCCGGATGGTTTGCGCCTGTTCCGAAGTCAGATCGGCCTGACCCAATTCACAGCGGACAAATGATTCCGTCAGGTTAATTTCGTAGCCCGAAGTCATCTCCGTATCTATGGTAAACTCCGCCACGCAGTTGCAGACCTTCGCCGGGTCATAGGGAAGATTGTCCAGAATATCGGTCAGGGCAACGGCCTCAGTGCCGGAAATGACATGGGCTTCTCCGTCCAGATACACGGTGGCGGAGGTGTTGCCGCAATAGCCGCCAGCCGCGTCACTCGACGTCTTCTCTTCGGAGGGGGCGTGGGCGCAGCCGGCGTCTTCGGCAGAAGCGGCATCCATACTGTTCAGAGCCCGGTCTTCGGCTTCCGGAGCTGCCTCGGCAGCTGCCCAGGTTTCCGGTGCCTGCATAGTCATTGCGGCGAAATTGGATTTCCCGGCGCGGAGGCTGGAAATGCCAAACACTGTCCCCGCAAGCAGCACCACGGCAAGGCACGCCGCCATGGCTGCCCAGCGGCGTCCATGGGCCTTGGTTTTCATCGGGCGGCAGCGCAGCGCGTCGGTTTCGGCGATCAGATCGCCGGGAAGCAGATTCAGCGCCTCGTGGAGCTTTTCGGCAGTCATACGCAGAATCCCTCCTTTTCCAGGTATTCCCGCAGCCCCACCCGGGTGCGGTAGAGAAGGCTCTTGCACTTGCTCTCCGACATCCCGCAGTAGGCGGCGACCTCCTTCAGAGGGTCAAGAAAATAGTACCGCCCGATAAAGGCGTTCCGGGCCTCCTCGCTTTGCAGCCGCAGAAAGATACCGATGGTGTCCGCCAGATGCCGGACGTTCACGATTTCCTCAGTGGTGTTTCCCCCGGAGACGCACTCGTCCAGCTCAGACAGGGACAGGGCGTACTGGGAATCTCTCCGCTTGTCCCGGGTGCGGTAACGGAAGCGGTCAATGGAGATGCGCCGGGTCAGCTTGCCAAGATAGGTGGACAGCACCGACGGGCGTTGGGGCGGCATGGAGTTCCAGGCCGCCAGGTATGTATCATTGACGCTTTCCCGGCTGTCCTCCATGTCCGCCAGAATGTTGTAGGCGATTTTGGTCAGGTAGCGGTCGTACTTCGTCTCCGTTTCCTGAAGGGCGGCCTCGTCCCGGTTCCAATATAGGGTTACAATCTGTTCGTCTTCCACGTTCGGTCACTCCTCTCACCTCTATCTCTCGACAAAATCGGCGGTTGGTTGCAAAAAAACAGTAGGCTTCCCCAGGGTGAAACGCCGAAGCACAATGCTACATTTTCTCCAGCAGCGCTTCCAACTGGGGCAGATTCTCGATTTCCCAGTCGGGGCGAATGGCAGGATTTTGGGGCTTGTGTTCGGGATTAACCCAGACCGTGGCGATGCCCGCGTTGATGCCGCCCTGTATGTCCGAGGTCAGGCTGTCGCCAACCATTACGGCTTTTCGGGGGTCAAAATCCGGAATTTGGGAAAAACAGGCGTCAAAGTACGTCCTGGACGGCTTGTTGAAGCCGATTTCCTGGGAGACGAACACCTTTTCAAAATAGCGGTACAGGTTGGCGCTGGTCAGTCGGCTCTTCTGCACGGAGGCGGTGCCGTTGCTGGCGAGAAACAGGCGGTATTTCCGGGACAGCCGAGCCACCGCTTCCTCCGCCCCGGGAAGGAAATAATGTCCCACCCCAAGGTTCTGCTCGTAAACGCGGGCGCACCGAGCCCCGTCCACCGCCGACCCCAGTTCCCGAAACAAAACGGCAAAGCGCCCGGTCAGCACCTCGTCCCGAGTCAGCCTTCCGGCCTCCAGCTGCTCCCAGTGCCACTTGTTGATTTCGTGATACCGCGTCAGCACCTCCTCCGTGGGCTCCACACCGAGCTGGCGGAGGGTCTTGCCCAGGGCGATCCGCTCCGCCTTGTGGAAATCCAGGATGGTGTCGTCCAGATCCAGAAAAAGGTATTCGATCATGACTTCTCTCCTCCCTGGTGCCGGAGCAATTCGTTGGCAATCCGGGCAAATTCCGGGATCCCCAGGGTCTCCCCCCGGACGTTGGCGTCAAACCCGGCGTTCTCGATCACTTCAGCCGCCCCCGCTTTGCCCAGCTCCGGGAAGCTGGAGGCCAGGCCGTTGCTGAGCTTTTTGCGGCGCATGGCAAAGCTGGCCCGAACGGTGCGGAAGAAGAGTTCCTCATCGGCAATCACCCAGGGACGTTCCTTCCGGACGTGGAGCGTAACCACCGCCGAGGTGACCTTGGGCTGAGGAAGAAAGCAGTGGGGCGGCACGTCAAAGAGCAGCTCCGGCTGGGCATAGTACTGGCAGAAAACGCTGAAAGCGCCGTAATCCGCCGTACCAGGCTTCGCCGCAATGCGCATGGCAACCTCCTTCTGCACCATGACGGTGACGGAATCAAAGCATTCCGCCTCCAGCAGCGCCGTTAAAATGGGAGTCGTGATATAGTAAGGAAGGTTGGCGCAGGCCATGGGACGAAGAGAGCCGAATTTCCGGGCAACCAGAGCGGGAATATCCTGCTTCAGCACGTCTCCCCAGAGGATTTCCAGGTTGTCAAATTCCCCAACGGTGGCCTCCAGAATGGGCTTTAGCCGCGTATCCACCTCAACAGCGCAAACCTTTCCCGCCCTTAAGGCAAGCTGCTGGGTCAGCGGCCCCACGCCGGGGCCGATCTCCAGCACACCGGTGGTCTTGTCCACTCCGGCCTGCTCCGCGATGGACTGGGGCACCCAGGAGGCAATGAGGAAATTCTGCCCCTTGGCCTTGGAAAAGTGGAAGCCGTGCTGGGCAAGCAGAGGCTTCATCACCTGAATATCACAAACGTCGATCATACAATAACCGCCTTTCTTCCGGCTATCATACCAGAAAAAAGGCGGTTTTTCAATGAGAAAGTATGTCCTTTTACCCCAGAAAATATACGGTGCACACCCGGCGTCCGAACCGGATGCACTCGTCGAAGGTTGGGAAATACAGATCCATCCGATCACCCTTGATGTCGCCGCCGCAGTCCTCGGCAACAGCGATGCCATAAACGTATTCGCCGTCGTTGGAGACGATGAACATCCGGGTGCCGTAGGGGATGTACCGGGGATCCACCGCCACGGTGCCTTTGTGCACGGTGGTGCCGGTATAGGTGGTCATGTCGCAGCCCAAGTCGGTGTGGGTATAGGCCGTGGCGCGGATGGTGGCACTGTCCGTGTAGGTCAGCACCTCTCCCGTGGGCAGGGTGATATAGCCGCCCGCGATCACGGGCATGGCGTCCGGATTTACCGCTTCCGGCGCTTCCCCCGTTCCCATGGCAATGATCTCGGTCACCGGGGCTTTCGTCACGGTTTCGTTGATCACCGTCCGCTCCTCCTCCACACCGTTGACGTAGAGCACGTCGGCAGTCAGGAGCATTTCTCCGTCCACCCCCGCCGTCAGAACCTCCTGTGTACCGGCGGGAATAGAGGCGTCATGGCAGGAAACTGTTTCATGGGGAATGACGGAGGTGTAGCTTTCCTGGGCTTTGACAACGCTGTCCACTCGCAGCACCATGCCCCCCTCCACGTCTGTCTCGGGAGCGTGGGAGAGCACGTCGTACTCCCCCACCTCCAGATTCAGACGGGACAGCAGCTCCCCTACTGTCTCGCCGAAGGTGGTTACCACCGTTTCCTCTCCATGGTAACACACCGTGACACGCTGGGAGCGGCAGATGGTGATTTCCTCCACGCCCTCCCCGGTCTGTGTGGTGTAGGTATCGTTGGGATCCAAAGTCAGCCCGGCCTGATCCAGCACCTCGGCAGGATCGGTTGCAAAGGTGGTGTAGGTCACCACCCGGTCGCCGTCGGTGATGACATAGGTCTTGGCGAAGGCGGTCTGACGCACCAGGATCAGCGCCAGCAGCGCCGGAAGCAGCAGGGCAAGGGCGCGCAGCAGCCCGCCGACCCTCTTTCCGGTGTTGTGTCTACCCATGGCTGACTCCTCCTGATAAACCGCCGCAAACCATGCCAAATGTAAAATTCTTTCAAATAATTACATTTTGTATTCCCTGGCGTTTTGGATGGGTTTATTATATCAAATTATCTCAAATTGTCAAGTATTTCTTTATTTATACTAGTTTTCGCCATCTTTTGACATATTAATGTTTCTATTTTTATGTAAACTCAAAAGCAAGATATTGGTCGTATCCCCGGAGTTCTTGCAATATCTTGTATCAAAAGGTAACATATGTTTACATAAGCTGTCAGATTATGTTACCTTCTTTATCCCCCGGTTGCGCGCCGGTTACGTCCACCCGCGTCCCGGTTTTCGACCGTTTCCCCCGCTTTCCGACCCCGGATTTTCCCGCCAGGGGATTGACAACGAGAAAAAAATGTGCTAAATTTGCACCTAGTAAAAGGCTGCGAGGAAGACACGCGGCCCGGCGGGATTCTCAGAGAGAAGGCCGTTTGGTGCAAGGCTTTTGGATTGCCACCGGGATCGATACCACTTCTGAGCCGCAGAGCGGAAATGCCCTGCCGGGTGCGCCCGTTATCGCGTCAATGAGTGGCGGCCTTCGGCCGCAACCAGGGTGGAACCGTGGAATACTGCTGTATCCCACCCCTGATTTGTTCAGGGGGTGGGTTATTTTTTTACCCTCCCCAAAAGCAGATACTAGATACCGAGATACAAGATCGCCCTGTTTTCGGCTCCGGATTTATATATCTTCTATCTAGTATCTTGTATCTTCTATCTCAAATCTGGAGGTATTGTCATGGAAAACGAAAATCAATTCACCTTTGAAAACCCCGAGTACCGCAAGACCTATTGGCACACCTGCTCCCACATCATGGCTCAGGCCGTGAAGCGGCTGTGGCCGGAGGTGCAGCTTGCCATCGGCCCTGCCATCGACGAGGGCTGGTACTACGACTTTGACGCGCCCTTTACCTTCACCCCCGACCATCTGACGAAGATCGAGGCGGAGATGAAGAAGATCTGCAAGGAGCGCATCCCCATTGAGCGCAGCGAAAAGCCCCGTGCCGAGGCCATTGCCTATATGGAGGAGAAAAACGAGCCTTACAAGGTGGAACTGATCAACGATCTGCCCCAGGACGCCGTTATCTCCTTCTACACCCAGGGCGAGTTCACCGACCTGTGCGCCGGCCCTCATCTGGATCACACTGGCCGGGTCAAGCACAACGGCTTCAAGCTGACCAAGTCCTGCGGCGCCTACTGGCGGGGCGACAGCAAGCGAAAGATGCTTCAGCGCATCTACGGTATTGCCTTCCCCAGCAAGGACGAGCTGGACGAGTACCTGAAAAAGCAGGAGGAAGCCCTGAAGCGGGATCACAACAAGCTGGGCAGGGAACTGGAGTTCTTCACCACCGTGGACGTGATCGGTCAGGGGCTGCCCATTCTGCTGCCCAAGGGCGCCCGGGTGATTCAGACCCTGCAGCGCTGGGTGGAGGACGAGGAGCAGAAGCGGGGGTATCTGCTCACCAAAACCCCGCTGATGGCAAAGTCCGACCTGTATAAGATCTCCGGTCACTGGGATCACTACCTGGACGGTATGTTCGTCCTGGGCGACCCCAACGACGACACCAAGGAGTGCTACGCCCTTCGGCCTATGACCTGCCCCTTCCAGTACCAGGTCTATCTGAACCGCGCCCGGAGCTACCGTGATCTGCCCATGCGCTTGGGCGAAACCTCCACCCTGTTCCGCAACGAGGATTCCGGCGAAATGCACGGCCTGATCCGGGTTCGCCAGTTCACCATCTCCGAAGGCCACCTGATCCTCCGTCCCGACCAGCTGGAGGAGGAGTTCAAGGGCTGCCTGGAGCTGGCAAAGTACTGTCTGGACACCGTGGGTATGCTGGAGGACTGCACCTTCCGCTTCTCCCAGTGGGATCCCGCCAACCCCAAGAACAAGTATGAGGGCACCCCGGAGCAGTGGGAGCACGCCCAGGCGGTCATGAAGCAGATTCTGGACGATTTGGGCGTCCAGTACACCATCGGCATTGATGAGGCTGCTTTCTACGGCCCCAAGCTGGACATTCAGTACAAGAACGTGTTCGGTAAGGAGGACACCATCGTCACCATCCAGATCGATATGCTGCTGGCGGAGCGCTTCGGTATGGAATACACCGATTCCGACGGGCAGAAGAAGCGCCCCTATATCATCCACCGCACCAGCCTCGGCTGCTACGAGCGGACGCTGGCCTACCTGATCGAAAAGTACGCCGGCGCGCTGCCGCTTTGGATGATGCCCGACCAGGTGGTGGTCATGCCCATCACCGACCGCGCCCATGAATACGCCACGGGTCTGGTGGAGAAGCTGAATGCCGCCGGCATTCACACCTCCGGTGACTACCGCAGCGAAAAGCTGGGCTACAAGATCCGGGAAGCGCAGATGCAGAAGATTCCCTATATGCTGGTGGTGGGCGACCGGGATATGGAAAACGGCACCGTTTCCGTCCGCACCCGCAAGGGCGACGACCTGGGCGCTATGACTCCCGACGCTTTCATGTCCAAGTGCCTGATGGAGATCGCCACCAAGAGTAAGGAAGTGTAACGATGGTTTTGATCGGTGTGGTATCTACCGGCGACCCACTGGCCCGGCAGATATTCCGAGGCGATTACGGTAAGGCTGTTCGCCGCGCCGGCGGCATTCCGGTGTTTCTGACCTGGAAGCCAAAACACGCCGCCTTTTGGGCAAAGCATTTGAACGGATTTCTGTTTACCGGCGGCGGAGACCCCGACCCCAAATACTACGGTCAGGCCATGCTGCCCCAGTGCGGTGCGACCAATGCGTCCCGGGACGAATTCGAACTGGCGCTTTTGAAAGCGGTCATCTCCGCCGGGAAGCCCATACTGGGCATCTGCCGTGGGGAGCAGATTCTGAATGTCGCTCTGGGCGGCACCCTGATTCAGGACATTCCCAGTCAACGTCCCGAAGCTGCCGCCGAAAACCACCGGGACAACGACCACCGCCGGAATCCCAGCCACCCTGCCCGGGTGCTGCCGGGGACGTTCCTTCACAGCCTTTTCGGCTGTGAGGAGCTGCTGACCAACAGCATCCACCATCAAGCCGTGGACACCCTCGCGCCGGGAATGCGGGTCTGCGCCCTCAGCCCCGCCGGGATCGTGGAGGGCATTGAGGCTGAGGACGGCCGCTTCCTGCTGGGTCTGCAGTGGCACCCGGAGGCCCTGGCGGCAGCGGACGAGCGGATGCGGCGTCCCTTTGGCGCCCTGGTGGAAGCCTGCCGGAAAACGAATTGATCTGCTTATTAAGATTTTCTGAAGAACGCAAGCCGTCCTCCATGGGCGGCTTGTTTTCTATGGTGAAATGTGGTACCATGAATTCCGGGGTATGGCTGTAAATGATCGTTTATGGTTGGATGACTGGAATACCGTTATCTTGTGGAGGTGGAAAGTTGATAGTTGAAAGTTGAAAGTTAAGGTGCCGCTTTTTGACTGATTTCAATCATTTCCGAAGGAAATACCACTAACTTTCCACTTTCCGCTTTCAACTGCTATAAACGATCATTTACCGTTTTCTCCCACAAGGATGCAATCATTCAGCATTTTTTAAAGTGCTTATCGGTTTTACTCAGTTGCCCAACAAATAGGAATTTGGCGTAAGCCCTCCGTAGGGCGGGGTCATGACCCCGCCGCCCAAGTATCGAGCTGCTTTTGCCCGGATTTCTCCGGAATTGCCGGTATTCACCCAAATTTACATTGCGTAGAATCCAACGTCGT
>JAQXPK010000066.1 GCA_029100605.1 Bacillota bacterium
ACCCCCGGCCAGTATGCCCGCGCCACCGGGATGGAGACCTTGCTGGGCTGGCTTTATCTGACGGGGCAGACGGAGCGGATCAACGCCCTGTTTGTTGCGGGAATGGAGGCGGAGCATGCCCTTTGACGCTGTGCTTCTCTCGGGCGTTGTCCGGGAGCTGAACGAATTTCTCCCCGGCGCACGCATTGACAAGCTCCAGCAGCCCACCCGGGACACGGTGCTTCTCAGCGTCCGCTCCCGGCAGGGCAGCAGAAAGCTGCTGGTATCTGCCTCCTGCAATCATCCCCGTATTCACTTTACCGGGGCGTCCTACGAAAATCCCCCGCAGCCGCCCATGTTCTGTATGCTGCTGCGCAAGCACCTTCTGGGTGCCCGGCTCGCGGAGATCACCCAGCCTCCCATGGAGCGGGCGGCGACCTTCACCTTCGACTGCACCGACGAGATGGGCTTTCCCGTCCAGAAGCGTCTGGTAGCCGAGCTGATGGGACGCACCTGTAACCTGTACCTGCTGTCCCCGGAGGGGCGGATTCTCGACTGCCTGCGCCGGGTCGGCCTGGACGAGAGCGCCAAGCGTCCCGCCCTGCCGGGGCTATTGTACCAGCCGCCGGAGCAGGTGGCGAAACAGGATCCCCGGGAAGCGGATGCAGAATGTTATGTTAACCTTCTAAAAGCTCCCGGTGCCGATGTCCTGTCCGACCGGCTGATGGACAGCCTTGGAGGACTGTCCCCGCTGGTGTGCCGGGAGGCGGCGCTGTACGCCGCCGGAAGTACGGACGCCCGGGTCAGCTCCCTTGACGTGGACGCTGTGGGGGAAAAACTGGCTCTGTTCTTCCGGGAACACCTGAACCATCCCGCGCCTTACTACTATGCCCAGCCCGACGGAACGCCCAAGCAGTACGCCTTCTGCCCCATCCGGGAGTACGGCGCGTGCCGGACGGCGGAGTCCTTCGGGGCGCTGCTGGACAGCTACTATACCCTCCGGGATCAGAAGGACGCCATGCGCCAGAAGGGACAGGCAGTGCGGAAAACCGTCCAGAACCTGTGTACCCGCCTGACCAAAAAAATGGCGCTCCAGCGCAAGGAGCTGGAGGCCACCTACGACCGGGAGCGTCTGCGCCAGCTGGGAGACATCCTCACCGCCAACCTCCACCGGATCACCAAGGGGCAGACCGTCGTTGCCTGCGAGGACTTCTACGACGAGGACATGAAGACCGTGGAGATTCCCCTTTCCCCCATCCTCTCCCCCCAGCAGAACGCGGCGAAATACTACAAGGACTACGCCCGGATGAAAAACGCGGAAAAGGAGCTGACCCGCCAGCTTTCTCTGGGTCAGACGGAGCTGAGCTATTTGCAGAGCGTCCTGGAGGAGCTGAACCGAGCCGGCAGCGAGGCGGAGCTGGAGGAGATCCGCCGGGAGCTGCAGGAGGGCGGTTACCTCCGGGCAGACGCCGGGAAAAAGCGGATCAAGCAGAAAAAGCTGCCGCCCATGCGCTTTGAAAGCACCGACGGCTTCCCCATCTATGTGGGCAGGAACAACCGGCAGAACGACGAGCTGACCTTCCGCCTTGCCCGGAAGGACGACATCTGGTGCCACGCCTCCAAGGTACACGGCTCCCACGTCATCATCTCCTGCGGCAGCACTGTGCCCCCCGACGACACTGTGACCCAGGCGGCTCAGCTGGCGGCCTATTACGCCGAAACCGTGGGCGGGCAGAACATTCCCGTGGACGTTACCACCGTGAAGCAGGTCAAAAAAACGCCGGGCGGAAAGCCCGGCATGGTGATCTATCACACCTATCGCACCGTCGTCGCCAATCCCTACCCGGACATCGTGGTGGATCAGTTAAACGCGGAAAAAACGTGAAAGGGAATTCGGGATCGTGACGCCATTGGGCGCCGTCCGGTTCGCAAGGATGGTTTTCGGGGAAGCCCCCCAGGCTTTGCGCGGCGGATACGGCGCAGTGAGAAAGACCTGTTTTCCCACATCTTGTGATTTTCCCGCTTTTTTCTGTCCCAGATATTGTGTTTCGACAGCTTTCGCATCTTCGGTGTGATACTATACTTCCAGGCTCGCGGGGAGCAGCCGGATGACCGCCACAGTGGCGTCGTCCTCCTGTCTTCCCCGGCCATACTCCAGAATTTTTGCCGCCAGCTCCCCAGGCGGCATGTCCGGAGTCAGATCAGTCCGGCGGGGAATCCCCTCTCCATCCACGCCGTCGCTGAGCAAAACCAGCGCTTCTCCCCGACGCAGGGACAGCTTCTCCACCGTTTCCCGGGCTTCCGTCACGGAAATCCCCGGCGGTGGGGTGGCTGTCCCAATTTTTTCTGCCCCCCGGCGGCGCAGCAGCCAGCTGGGGGCGGCGCCCCACTTGTACAATGTGACGTGCCCGGTGTCCAGATGCAGCTCCGCCAGATCCACCGTCACCGCCCCGGCGCTGCCCCGCAGGGCGAGGATGCTGTTGAGCGTGCGCAGGGCGTTGGCTGCCGGGAACCCGGCGGTGAGCATCTGCCGCAGAAGCGAGCCTGTGGACTGCCCCTCCTGAGCCGCCCCCAGCCCGGTGCCCATGCCGTCACACAGCACCACATAGTACCGGCACTCCGGCCCGGGAAAGGCAAGGCACCGGTCGCCGTTGGCCTTTTCCCGGCTCCGGGTGCGGGCGGCGGCCTCGGCCCGAAACCAGGCTCTCGGACGCTGCCCCCGGCGGGGCAGGCTGTCGGCAAGATCGCGGAGATATTCCCCCAGAAACTGGTATTGCTGCACCAGCGCCCAGCGGTATTCCGACTGCCGGGCGTGGTCGGCCTTCAGCGCCTTCAGCTGCTCCTGTCCCCGGCGAAGCTCCGGGATCAACCGCCCGGACTTGCGGCACTGGGCGTCCAGGGGGTTTTGCAGCCAGGCTGCGTCCATAGAAGACTGCTCCCGGCAGGTATTCCGGGCGGAGCAGCTGCCGCAGGCTCGCTGGCGCACCTTTTCCAGCACGGCGGCGGCGTCAATGGGGGGCGGCGCGGTTTCCAGCAGGAGCTGTTGGGTGACGCCCATCACCTCCGCCCCCAGCTCCAGCCGCACCTGGGCGATTCCCGTCTCCCCCCGCCGGCGGGTATTTTCCGGGGACGGGGGCAGCAAAATTCCCGCCGCACCGCCCAGCACCAGTCCCGGCAGCGGGGTAAAATCCCAGATGCCGCACACCGCCATGACCGCCAGGCACGCCGCCCCCGGCGCAAGATACCGCACCCATTTCCGTTCAAAGGGAATCAGCCGCAGAAAGCTTGCCAGGCACAGCACCGCCGTCATGGGAATTTTCGTGACCTGAGCCAGATCCAGCCCCAGCCCCCCGAGAGCGGCGGCGGGGAACGGGCAGCCCACAGCCAGCAGCCCCGCCGCGATGTACCCCAGTCCCAGGTAGGGAAAGGGCGACGCCTGAGCCAGCGCCAGCACCGCCACACCTCCCACCAGCCAGTCGGTGACAGGCTCCCGGCTGCGCAGCGCCTGGGGAAACAGCAGCCCCGCCCCGGCGGCCAGGACGAGCCGCAGAAAGTAGATCGGAACCGGCACGGCGTCCCGGAGCACCAGCTGAAACAGCAGACCCGTCACCGCCGTGAGGAAGGCGGCGATGGCGGGAACCATCAGCGGCTGCTCTTCCACCACCTTTCGTTTTCCCAGCAGCACCGCCAGCAGTCCCCCCGCCGCCGACCAGACCAGCCCCTGCAGTCCCGCCGTGCCCCAGAACACCCAGTAGCCCAGCATAGCCCCCAGCGCCGTCACCGCCCCGCGCCAGCCGTCCACAGCCAGGATCAGCCCCATGGCCAGAGGCTGGGCGTAGCCCCCGAGGCTTGCCGCGCTGAGGAAGAAGGCGCTGCCGCCCCAGGCCAGAACCACCGCGCCGGTACGAACCCCAGGCAGCAGAAGCAAATGCTGACACGTCCGCCGTCCCCGCCGCAGATACGTTTCCATGGATGTCATCCGTTCACCACAGCCTTTCCTTTGTGATAGGGCAGCACTGCATAATGGGGTAAAAGATCCGCCGAAGCCCGCAGTTTCCATTGTGCGGTGGTGCCATAGAAAAATCCTACCACGCCGGGAAAAATTATGCTGTCGGATTCGCAATGGCGGGAAAGATTCTTGCATCCCGCGCGGGATGGGTGTATAATGGCGGCAAAGAGCGGAAAACGACCCAATTTTCCACAGAAAACACAACGGAGGGATCACGGCATGGAATACCGAATTGAGCATGACTCCATGGGGGAGGTCAGGGTACCGGCGGACAAATACTGGGGCGCTCAGACCCAGCGCAGCGTCCAGAATTTTCCCATCGGCGTGGGGCTGGAAACCATGCCCCAGGAGATCATCCGCGCCTTCGGCATTCTGAAAAAGGCCGCCGCCATGGCAAATCACGCCCTGCGTCCGGAGAAAATGACCGACGAAAAGCTGGACGTTATCTGCAAAAGCTGCGACGAGGTCATTTCCGGCGCGCTCTCCCAGCATTTCCCCCTGGTGGTATGGCAGACCGGCTCCGGCACCCAGTCCAACATGAACGCCAACGAGGTCATCGCGTGCCGGGGCAACGAGCTGGCGGGGCGGAGGCTCCTGCATCCCAACGACGACGTGAATATGTCCCAGTCCTCCAACGATACCTTCCCCACCGCCATGCACATCGCGGCAGTGTGCGCCCTGGAGGATCGGGTGATCCCCGGCATTGACGTGCTCACCGCCGCCTTTGCCCGGCTGGAAGATGAAAACGCGGGAGTGGTCAAATCCGGACGCACCCATCTGCAGGACGCCACGCCCATCGCCTTTTCTCAGGAGATTTCCGGCTGGCGGACTTCCCTGGAGCAGGACAAGCGCCTTTTGGAGCGTTCCCTGCCGGGCTTGAAAGAGCTGGCGCTGGGCGGCACTGCCGTGGGCACCGGCCTGAACGCCCCCAGGGGCTTCGACGCCGCCGTTGCCGCCGCCGTATCGGAGCTGACGGGCAAAACCTTCACCACCGCTGCCAACAAATTCCACGCTCTGACCTCCAAGGACGAGCTGGTCTTTGCCCACGGGGCGCTGAAAGCCCTGGCCTGCGATCTGATGAAAATTGCCAACGACATCCGCTGGCTGGCCTCCGGCCCACGGCTGGGGCTGGGGGAGATCACCATTCCGGAAAACGAGCCCGGCTCCTCCATCATGCCCGGCAAGGTCAACCCCACCCAGTGCGAGGCCGTGACCATGGTCGCCGTACAGGTCATGGGCAACGATGCCGCCGTGGGCATCGCCGCCAGCCAGGGCAATTTTGAGCTGAATGTGTTCATGCCGGTGCTGATCTACAATTTTCTCCAGTCCGCCCGCCTGCTCAGCGACGCCATGCTGTCCTTCCACGACCACTGCGTGGTGGGCATCCGGGCAAACCGGGAGAAAATGCGC
>JAQXPK010000067.1 GCA_029100605.1 Bacillota bacterium
CAGCTGGGTAAAACCGATAAGCCCTTTCTATTTTGAGACGGAGGTGTGGAAATGCGCATACAGCAGACCATTCGGCGCTTTGCCGCGATCTTTCTGATCGTGACGCTGCTCTGCGGCGCGTTCCCCCTGCCCGCCGACGCCGCGGAAACGGAGGAGGATTCTTCGGGAGGCCGGGTGGTCAGTGAGATCCAGACCACCGTCTATGCGGTGCCCAGTGAGGAGCAGCTGGCATGGCTGCGGGCAGACGCCCTGGAAAAGGCTCCGGAGAACTGTGATTTTTATGGATGGGTGATCTCCGGTGACCTTGGTGAGCTGACGGTGGCGGACAGTGAGCTGGAAGAGCAGCTCCGCGCCGTCTATGACGGTCTGCCGGAGACGCAGACCCAAAAGCTGGTCTTGCAGTACCTGTACATTTCCCGGGAAACGCCTCCCAGCGAGCCTGCGCCCCAGCAGACGGATCCTGCGGTGGAGGAAACCCTGCCGGAGGAACAGCAGGAGGATCCCTACCCCACCGTTCCCCAGTACTTCCAGAACGACTATCCCGACACCATGTTCGGAAGCGGCACGGTTGCCACCAGCGGCTGTGGAATCACGGCGCTTGCCATGGTGGCGACCTATATGACCGGTCATGAGTACCTGCCGGATGAGCTGGCGCGCTACTTTGGCGGCAAGGCCGCAAACAACATCGACCGCCTGGAATATGGCTCCAAGGCCATGCAGCTCCCCTTCCGCAAGTCGGTCAACTGGCACGAGACTTACCGGGCACTCCAGGATGGGAAGGTCGCGATTGTGCTGATGAAGTCCGGCTCCATCTTTACCACCTATCAGCATTTTATCGTCCTGACCGGGATCAATGAAAACGGAAAAATCATGGTCAACGACCCGAACCGGGACAACTATTCCGCCTGGCAGCTGAAAAACGCCTTCGTCACCGGCTTTGAAGAGAAGGATCTTCTGGCGGGATACGACGGCGCCTGGATTTACGACAAGAGCGCCATGCCGGAGATTCCCTTCCTTTACTACGAGGAAGAGCCGGTTCGCACGGAGTCCCGCTATGACGTTCAGCTGACCCAGGAGGAACTGGATTTGCTGGCAAAGGTGGTCTGGGTGGAGGCTCAGGGCGAGTCCGCCGAGGGGCAGCAGGCAGTCGCGGAGGTGGCGCTGAACCGGCTTGTCTCCGACCATTTTCCCAATAACCTCCACGATGTGATCTACGGGGAGGGGCAGTTCCGCTCCGTGCCCCGGCTGGACAAGGCGGAGCCTTATCAGGCTCAGTACGAGGCCATTGAAAACGCCATCTACGGCCCCTACATTCTGCCGGAGGACGTGGTGTATTTTGCCACATACCCCACCAACGAAAACGTTTGGGGACAGATCGGCGGGCATGTCTTCTGCTATGGCTGAGAAATGGATACATACGCGGCGCGGATGAACGGATCCGCGCCGCTTTTTTCTCTTTCCAAAATCGAAAAACTATGGTATACTCGAAACAAAGAGGAGGGATTTCCATGAATCTGGAAGAATTAAAGAAGAAAATGGACGAAGCAAACTATATTTATGACGATACCCTGGCGACGGTGCTGTACGTTGCTTTGCAGCTGGGAAGGCCGCTGCTCATTGAGGGCGCGGCAGGCGTGGGCAAGACCGAAATCGCCAAGGTCATGGCCTCCGCGCTGGATCGGGAGCTGGTGCGGCTGCAGTGCTACGAGGGGCTGGACGAAAGCAAGGCTCTGTACGAGTGGAACTACCAAAAGCAGTTGCTTTCCATTCAGGTGAATATGAACACCCAGGACAAGGAGACGCTGACCCGGTCGCTGTTCAGCGACGAGTACCTGCTGGAGAGGCCCCTGCTCAAGTCCATCCGGTCGGAAAAGCCGGTGGTGCTGCTCATCGACGAGATCGACAAGGCCGACGAGGAATTCGAGGCCTTTCTGCTGGAGCTGCTGTCGGAGATGCAGGTCACCATTCCGGAGGTCGGCACCATCCGGGCGAGAACCGTTCCCTTCGTGGTGCTCACCTCCAATAGAGCCAGGCCCCTGTCCGAGGCGCTGCGGCGGCGGTGCGCCTACCTGTACATCGAGTACCCGGACATGGAAAAGGAACTGGCGATTTTGCGGGCAAAGCTGCCCCACGTGGACGACCGGCTCTGCGCCCAGGTGGCGCTGGCGGTACAGAAGCTCCGCGCAACGGAAACCATTCTGAAGAAGCCCTCCATCGCCGAGACCCTGGACTGGGCGGCAGCCCTGGACGCTCTGGGCATCCGGGAGCTGACCCCCGACGCGCTGCGGAAAACCGCGGGTTTCGTGCTGAAAAACAACGAGGATCTGGCGGCGCTGGACGAGACGGAGACGGACAGCCACTGCGGCGGCTGCCCGGGACACAGCCATGGCTGAGCCGGGAATCTACCTGGAAAAGCTCTCCGCCTTCTCCCGGATGCTCCGCCTCCAGAATCTGAGCGTCAGCCCCAAGGAGACGGAGGACGCCGCCCGGCTGCTCATCTGCCTGGGGCTGGACGATCGGGAGCGGGTGAAAACCGCCCTGCGCACCGTGTACGCCAAATCCCGGGAGGAGCAGATCACCTTTGACCGGGTCTTTGACGGGTTCTTCCTTTCGGAGGAGCAGATGCGGCAGCAGGCAAAGGAGCAGCTGGAGCGGGAGCAGGCGCTGGAGCAGCACCGCCGGGAAGCGGAGGAGGAACTGCAGCTGAACGGCAAGCCCATGGATCTGGACGACAAGCAGCGGGAAGCCTACGCCGCCATGCCGGAGGAGGCTCGGCAGCGGCTGCGCAGCTTTCTGGAGAAGTACCGGGGCACCGCCGAGCGCAACCCGGCGCTCTACGGGGAATTCATCCACTCCGTCTTTGCCAAGACCATCCTGGAGCAGCAGCTGCTCATGGAAAACGCGGGGCTGGGCGGTCAGGAGCTGGATCCGGAAATCGGCATATTCTACCGGGACATTACGGCGTTTCAGGACACGGAAATCCCCCGGGCTATCGAGCTGATCCAGGCGGTAGCCAAGTCCATCAACGGGGAACTGGCAGCGAAGCGCAAGGCCGGCGGACACATGGGGAAGCTGGACTTCCGCCGCACCATCCGCAAGGGATTGGAAACCGGTGGCAGCTTTTACCGCCTGGCCTACCGGAAGAAGCGGGCGAAGCGCCGCCGTCTGGTGCTGCTATGCGACGTGTCCGGTTCCATGGTGCAGTTTTCGGAGTTCGCGCTGCGGTTTATCCAAAGCCTGAACCAGGTGTCGGAAAGCTCCCGGGTGTTTCTGTTTTCGGAGACAATGGTGGAAGCGGACGCCTTCCGGCTGCAAAACATGGATCTGTTCCGAAACTATGTAAAGGAATCCGGTATATACGGTCGGGGCACGGACTTGGGTGCCGCTCTGGAAAACCTCTGC
The DNA here is from genome assembly GCA_029100605.1 of Bacillota bacterium. Lineage (GTDB taxonomy): Bacteria > Bacillota > Clostridia > Oscillospirales > Oscillospiraceae > Faecousia. Next base: position 3,403 of record JAQXPK010000067.1, read on the forward strand.
GCCCGAAAGCCACCGGTGCTGGGGGCTTCGACCACGCTGCTGATCCTCTCGGACACCAAGACCATTGACCAGACCCGAGCCATCGGAGCCGTGCGGGAGGCGAAGCGGCAGGCGGGACAGGTGATTTTCCTCAACCCCATACCCGAGGGCAAGTGGCAGTACCTTCGCAGCGTCCAGGCCATGGCGAATCTGTGCCCCATGGTGTCCTGCAGCACCCTGCGGGAGCTGGCGGCGGCCTGCCGCAAGCTGGCCTGACGTTAGGCGGCAAATCTTGACGAAACCGGCTGGGTATACTATAATGGGGAAAATACGGAAAAGGGGGCGGGCAGATGGAGGAACCAATTCGGGTTTTGCACTGTGTTGCCGGGCTTGGCAGGGGCGGGTATGAGACCTTCCTGATGAATGTCTACCGACACATTGACCGGACAAAGGTACAGTTTGATTTCCTGTACAGCTTCGACGGCGTTTTCGTGGAGGAGATCAAGAGCCTGGGCGGGCGGGTCTATCAGATCCCCTTTATCACCCAGAAAGGCCCCTTCGTGTACCACAGAGCCGTGCGGGATTTCTTCAAGGCACACCCTGGCGAATACAAAATCGTCCATTCCCACATGGACAAGTTCAGCGGCCTGATCCTGGAATGCGCCAGGGAGGCGGGGGTTCCCGTCCGCATCGCCCACAGCCACTCCACCAAAAACGAGGGCGGTCTGGCCTTTCAGCTGGTGAAGGACTATTACGGTAAGCGGGTGCTTCCCAACTGCACGGAGAAAATGGCCTGCTCCACCGCCGCCTATCGGTGGCTCTTCGGCAGGGAGGACGCGCCCTTCGTGGTTCAGAACGGCATTGATACGGAGACTTTCACCAATCGGGACAACCGGGATTGGAACCGGTTCACGGTGGTCAACGTCGCCCGCTTTACGCAGCCGAAAAACCACGGCTTTCTGCTGGACATTTTCGCGGAGCTGTACCGCCTGGACGATACGGCTCGGCTGGTGCTGGCGGGAACCGGAGCCTTGCTGGAACCGACCCGAAAAAAGACGAAGGCTTTGGGGCTGGAAGCTGCCGTCACCTTCCTGGGAGACTGCAACGATGTGGCGCAGCTTCTGACCACGGCGGACGTGCTGTGTATGCCCAGCCTCTTTGAGGGGCTGGGGATCTCCCTGGTGGAGGCTCAGGCTGCTGGCGTGCCCTGTGTGGTCTCCGACCGGGTGCCCCGAGAGGCCGACATCACCGGCACCGTCACCTTCCTGCCCCTGGAGGCCAGCCCCCGGGTTTGGGCGGAGGAACTGCTGAAGCACAAGCACCGGGAAAAGCCGGACAACCGGCAGAAAATCGTGGATGCCGGCTATGACATCCGCCACACGGCTCAGGTTTTGCAGGAATTCTATTTGAGCAAAGGATGAAAAAAGTGGAAAACCCCCTGGTATCGGTGATCGTTCCCATCTACAAGGTGGAAGCATATCTGGAGCAATGCATCGAGAGCATCGTCAGCCAGAGCTATACCAATCTGGAGATCCTTCTTCTGGACGACGGAAGCCCGGACGGCTGCCCTGCCATCTGCGACGCCTGGGCAGAAAAAGATCCCCGGGTGCGGGTGGTGCATAAGGCCAACTCCGGTGTCAGCGATACCCGGAATCTGGGGATTTCCATGGCAGCGGGAGACTATCTGCTGATGCCGGACGGCGACGATTACCTGGAACCGGAGGCCATTGCGGTGCTGGTCGGTTTCGCCGGGAAATATGGAGCGCAATGTGTGCTTGGGGGCTATCGGCGGCTGCATCCGGACGGAACGCTGTCAGAGCACCGGGGAACGGATACCGTCACCGTTTGCAGAGGGAAACCGGAGGTACAGGAACGGATTCTCCGACGCCTGATCGGCGCAGAGTACCGCGCTGTGAAGCCTCTCAGCCAGTCGGCCTGTGTCAAACTGTACGACCGAAAGCTGCTGGTGGAAAACGGCGTGGCGTTTCTGCCCATTCGGGAGATCGGCTCCGAGGATCTGTATTTCAATCTCTGCTTTTTTAACCATGTACAGACGGCTGTGATCATTCCGGATACCCTTTATGTTTATCGGGACAACGGCGCCTCCTGCTCCAACACCTACCAGCCGGAGCGGCTGGACAGCTTTCTGAAGCTGTACCGAAAGCTGAGAGAAACGCCCCTTTTGCCGGATGCCCAGGAATACCAGCAGATGCTGGCTGCCAATATTCTGGGCGGCGTCAGCGTGTGCGTTAAGCTTTTGATTGCCTCCGGCTCTGCCGATACGTTTCGCACGCTGACCCACATTCTGGAAAAGGAGGACATCCGCCGGATGCTTGGGCAGTGCCGCCTGTCCCAAATTCGGTTTCCCCTGAGTTTGTTCTGCTTCCTCATGAAACACCGGCTAAAGGGGACGCTGTACTGCCTGATCAAGCTGTTTTTGAAGCTGAATTGAGGAGAATGCCATGGATACGGATATGCCCCTGATTTCCATTATCGTACCGGTATACAAGGTGGAGCCCTATTTGGATCAATGCGTTGCCAGCCTTGTGAACCAGACTTATCGGAATCTGGAGATTCTGCTGGTGGACGACGGCAGCCCCGACGGCTGCCCCGCGCTTTGCGATGCCTGGGCGGGGAAGGACGACCGGATCGCCGTGATCCACAAGAAAAACGGCGGCCTTTCCGAGGCACGGAATTTTGGCATTGATCGGGCGGCAGGCGCGTACCTCTCCTTCGTTGACGGCGATGACTATGTGGCGGACACCTATGTTGAGACGCTGTACCGCACGCTGGTGGCGCAGGAAGCGGAGGTTTCTGCCTGCAACTTCCGCCGGGTGGACGAGGCCGGGAATTGGCTTCCGGAAGGATTGTCCGCAAAGCTGCGAAGCGGCGTGTGCACCGGCAGGGATATGCTGAACCGTTACTTTGCCTTCCGGGGAACTGCGCCCACCCTGGTTGCTGCCTGCGGGAAGCTGTTTAAGCGGGAACTGTTCCGGCAGCTTCGCTTTCCGGTGGGCAGACTGTTTGAGGACGAATATGTGTATTTTCCCCTGTACAGCCAGGTCGGAAAGGTGGCGTTTACCGACGAAACGCTGTATCATTACGTTCAGCGGCAGGGAAGCATTCTGAATTCCGCAGTCACGGAGAAGAAAATCCAGGACTTGTATGGTTTCTGTACTGACAGACTGGAACAGTATCAGAACGACCCGGATCTGTTTCGGAAGCTGTCAGTGAATTTCGCCCTGGATATGTTCGGGGTGATGGATAGGGTTAGCGAACCCGCCATTGCTGCCCAAATGACCAAAACTTACCGGGAGAACATTCGCTATGTTCTCTGCTCCTGCATAGATATGCCGCTGCATTTTAAGCTCGCCTATCTGCTGGTCGCCATCGCGCCCAGAACAGCGGCTGTGATACTGCACAGAAAGTACAGAAAATGAGAGCAGTACGGGCGCTGTGCAAGACCTTCGCCGAAAAGCTCCACCTACGGGGGAACTATGATACTAACTCTTGATTAAAACTTTAATTCTTTCCGGCCTGAATTGCGCCAGAATGCGTTATCTTCCTTGCTGGGCGGAAAGCCCAAAACCGTCATCTGCCTTTTCTGACACAATTCATCCTCGGAAATCTATTAAAGCTTTCAACCAGGTTTTAGTATTAAGCGGTTAATCGGAGCATGGCGAAGGCAATGCGGAATGAAAAAACGCCGCCCCGCGAAGCGTGCGGGACAGCGTGTCTCTGTTTTCTTTCAAACCACAAACCGGTAGCCCAGTCCCCGGACGGTCTGGATATAGCGGGGCTTGGCGGG
>JAQXPK010000068.1 GCA_029100605.1 Bacillota bacterium
GAATCCCTTCGGGATACATTAAAGATAAGAATATAAGAATCATTTTGATGAGATTACCCGCTATTATTTCAAAAATCGTCCCGTAGGGACACAATCATTGCCAACTGTCAATTGTCAATTTTCAATTCGGCGAGGCCGCTAGATTCCAATTTTCTGGTTTGCTGAGTTAAGCCGATATGCATAAAATCATTTCTATCTCGTACCATCTATCTCCTCCCGCGTTTTCTCCCGCAGAAAGGATGAAACCATGTCTGACACGCAAAAAAAGCAGAATTTCCTCCAGGGCACCGCGCTGCTTGCCATGGCAACCGCCATTGTCAAGGTCATTGGCGCGCTGTACAAGATTCCCCTCAACGCCATCATCGGCGAGCAGGGCTTCGGCTATTTCAACACGGCCTACGACATTTATAATGTTCTGCTGATGGTTTCCACCGCCGGCCTGCCCGTGGCAATGAGCCGGATGATCTCCCAGGCCAGCTCTCTCGGGCACTACAACCAGGTGCGCCGCATCTACCACACCGCCCGGGGGATCTTCCTGGCGCTGGGCATTGCGGGCAGTCTAATGATGACGGTCTTTTGCCGCCAGCTGGCAGCCTTCCAGAATCAGCCTGACGCCTGGGCCGCCATCGGCTGCCTTGGCCCCTGCGTGCTGCTCATCTGCATTATGAGCACCTACCGGGGCTTCTTCCAGGGGCAGGGAAATATGCTTCCCACTTCCATCTCCCAGGTGTTGGAGGCCTTTGTCAAGCTGATCGTGGGCATGGCGGCGGCGCTGGCGATGCTGCGGCTGACGAAGAGCATTCCCCTGGCTGCCGGCGGCGCGATTCTGGGCGTCACGGCAAGCTGCCTGGTCTCCGCCGTCTACCTGTTCGGACGCTTCCGGAAAAGCTACGCTGTCCTCCCCCAGACGAAGGAGGAGCCCCGCTCCTACCGGGATACCGCCCGGGGGCTGCTGATCATTGCCATTCCCATCACCTTCGGCTCCGCCGCGCTGCAGGTGATGACCATGCTGGAAACCAAAATCTACATGGGTCAGCTCCTGAATCTGGGCTATTCCCAGTCCGCGGCGGACACCATGCGGGGCGTATACGGTATGTGCCTGACCATTTTCAATATGCCCTGCGCCTTCATCACCCCCATCACCGTCAGCATCATCCCTGCCATCACCTCCCACCTGACCCTCTGCGGCGACGCCGAGGCCAAGGCCACGGAGGAATCCGCCGCCCGGGTCACCGGCCTGATCTCCATGCCCTGTGCCTTCGGCCTGGCGCTGCTGGCGGAGCCGGTCACCGCGCTACTGGGCGGCTATTCCGGAGCCAATCTCGCCATGGCGACCCGGCTGATGACCGTGTTGGGCTTTACCATCATCTTTAACGCCCTGGTTTTGGTCTCCACCGCCATCATGCAGGCGCACGGCTACGCCGGACGCCCGGTGATCAATATGCTCATCGGCGGTGTGGTGAATCTGGTGGCGGTGTACGTCCTTGCGGGCATCCCCTCCATCAACATTCTCGGAACCCCCATCGGACTGCTGATGGGCTATGTGGTGATCAGCATTTTGAACCTCCTGTCCATGCGCCGGCTGCTGCCTCAGCCGCCGGCGGTGCTGACGAATCTCGTCCGCGCCTTCTTCGCGGCTGCCATTATGGGCGTTCTGGCCTGGGGGGCGCTGTGGGCGCTGAAAAGCGCGGGCATTACCAGCCGGCTGATTTTGTGCGCGCTGCCCGTTCTGGTGGGTGTGGTCAGCTACTGCGTTGCCGCGGTTAAACTCCAAGCCATTACCCGGGAGGACTGCCTGCTGCTGCCCAAGGGTGCAAAAATTGCAAAAATCCTGAAGCTGAAGTGAAAAAACTATTGCAATTTGGGAAGAATTATGTTAATCTAAAAGCCGATTTCTAATCGATAAAGCTTAAGAAAAGAGGATAAAGCTATGAATAAAACCGAACTGATTACCGCCGCCGCCGAGAGCGCTGGCCTGACGAAGAAGGATACCGAGCGGGTTGTCAATGCCGTGGTGGATGCCATCACCGCCGCACTGGTGAAGGGAGACAAGGTGCAGCTGTCCGGTTTCGGCACCTTTGAGACCAAGGTGCGGGAAGCCCGGGTTGGCCGCAATCCCCACACCAAGCAGCCCATTGAGATTCCCGCCACCCGCGTCCCCGCGTTCAAGGCCAGCAAGGCGCTGAAGGACACCGTCTCCAAGTAAGCCATGCGCCTTGATAAATTCCTGAAGGTCTCCCGCCTGATCAAGCGCCGCACCGTCGCCAACGAGGCCTGTGACAACGGGCGCGTCAGCGTCAACGGTCGGGTGGTGAAGGCCGGGTACGACGTGAAGGTCGGAGACAGGATCGAGATCTCCATGGGCGCCCGGACGGTGGCTGTGGAGGTTCTGCGGGTCGCGGAGGCCGTCCGAAAGGACGACGCTTCCGCTATGTACAAAGAGGTATAAAAAACGCCATGGAACAGTCCGTTCCATGGCGTTTTTGCGGGGATACCCCCGGCAATCATGGATATTTTGATTCGATGTGCGGGGCACCACGCTCGGTTCGTTACGCGCCTCCAAAGGCTTCCCCGAAGGGGAAGGCTTTGGTGGTGGTTCCCGCTGGTAGCATGTAACGAACCAAGCGGTGCCCAGTGGCGTGACGATGAAAGACCACCTGGGCACGGCATTGCCAGCTCCTCCTCAAGGAGAAGCCTTTGGTACTCCGTGAAGAATCGAGCGGTGCCCAGTGGCGTGACGATGAAAGACCACCTGGGCACGGCATTGCCAGCTTCTCCTCAAGGAGAAGCCTTTGGTGCTCCGTAACGAACCGAGCGGTACCCAGTGGCGTGACGATGAAAGACCACCTGGGCACGCATTGTCAGCGGCCACCGGCCGCCACGCATTGTCAGCGGCCACCGGCCGCCACGCAGTGTCAGCGGCGACTCGCCGCCTTTCCGGGGGGCTTTTGATGCCATCCTCCCAGAAGCTCCGCCAGCAAAACGCACTCCCGCCGGCTCAGGTCTGCCAAATGCTGGAAAACCGCGCCGAACTCCCCGTCCACCGTCCGGGCGGTGTACTCTGTCATCGCCCGGCGGGCACAGTGGAACCGCTTTTCCAGCGCCTTGCCCACCGGTTCCTCCGGGGCGGAGATCTGGGCAGCCTTGCCCACGCCGCCGGACAGCCGCCCGATGCCCCGCAGACAGACCACGGTTTCCATCTGCCCGTCGTAGAGCTGCCGAACCTGCTCCCGGCTCCGCCCGGTGAACACCCCGGACAGACTCCGGTAGACTGCCGCTGCCTCCAGCGCCTCCAGCTCCAGCGCCCGCAGATCCCTCCTTGGGTTTTCCGCTTGCCCCAAGACCCGCTGCCAGACCTGCTTTTCCACATTCTGATCCATAACGCACCTCCCGAAACGCCCCGCCTGGAGCGCCACCTTCTGTGTTACCAGTATAGCGCCTCTGGCGGGAGAATTGCCAAAAAAGTTTTGGGAAAGGGCTTTCTTTTTTCGTTCATATGTGCTATAATCGCAAAAAGTACAATCGGATCAATCCCCCAAGGAGGCGCGATTATGCCCAGAACCAGCAACAAAGCCCAGATGATAATGGATTATGTAAACCAATTTATCCAGGAGAACGGCTATTCCCCCTCCGTCCGGGAAATCGGCGAGGCGGTGGGTCTGCGCTCGACGGCCTCCGTCAGCTATCATCTCCAGGCCCTTCAGGAGAAGGGATTGCTTCAGTCCACCGGCGTCAAGGGGCGCAAGCGGGCGCTGGTCACCGGCGTCCGTCCCGGTCAGATTCCCATTGTGGGCGTGGTCACTGCCGGTGTGCCCATTCTGGCGGTGGAGAATCAGGAGGGCACCATGCCCTGGAACGACCCGGGCTGCTTCGCCCTGCGGGTGCGGGGGGACAGCATGATCAACGCCGGGATCTTAAGCGGCGACAAGGTGGTGGTTCGCCCCCAGCAGACCGCCGACGACGGGCAGATCGTGGTGGCCCGGATCGAGGACGAGGCCACGGTGAAGCGTCTGCGCCGCCGGAACGGTCAGGTCTGGCTCATGCCGGAAAACGAAAACTACGCCCCTATCGACGGCACCCATGCGGAAATCATCGGCATCGTCAAGGCCGTTGTGCGGGAATATTGAGACCCCGGGAAAGCGCCCGAAAAAATGTCCGCACTGCGTGAAAAAAAGTTCTTGACAAACGCACACGAATGGTGTATAAAGAGCATAACATAAGTTGAAACCAACGAAGCGGAAGTAAAGCTGCAAGGCGCATCCACAGAGAGTTCTGCATTGCTGAGAGCGGAGCGAAAAGCGGGGCAGCAAATGGGCCGCCGAGGGCAGGGGGAAAGGGGTTCGTCCCTGAGTATCTTCTGACGCATTGCCAGCGTTATTGGGCAGGCGGCGTGTTAGCGTCGGGCTGAGGCGGTCGGATTTCCGGCAAACAAGGTGGTACCGCAGAAATTGTCATTTCTGTCCTTGTTCCCTTCGGGGAACAAGGACTTTTTATTTTACACGGAAAGGAGAAATACCCATGTACGATCCCGGCAGACGATGGCGACCCCAAGCCGATCCCATCCAAACATTCAAAAACACATCGATTTTCAAAAAGGAGTATTGTATTATGAAAAAGGTTATTTCTCTGATTCTGTCCGTTATGATGATCGCTTCCCTGTTCACAGGCTGTGCGTCTTCCACCCCGGTGGAAACCACCGCCCCCGCTACCAAAGAAACCGCTGCCCCCACGGAAACTGCCGCCCCCGAAACCGAAGCCTCCGCCGAAGCCCAGGAATTCAACATTGCCATCGTCCAGCAGCTGGATCACGCCTCCCTGGATGAGATCCGAACCTCCGCCATCGCGGAATTGCAGGCCAAGGCTGCGGAAAAGGGCGTTAAGGTCAACGTGGAAGAGTACCATGGTCAGAACGACGCCACGGTGCTGGGTCAAATCGGCGCTCAGGTCGTGGGCGACAAGGTTGACATGATTATCCCCATCGCCACCCTGGCAGCCCAGACCATGGTCACCGCCGCCGAGGGCACCGACATTCCCATCGTCTACGCCGCCATCTCCGATCCCGTGTCTGCTGGCCTCACCGGTCTGGACAAAGTCACCGGTACCTCCGACGCCCTGAATACCCCCTTCATTCTGGACATGATGCTCGCCGTCAACCCCGACATTAAGACCGTCGGTCTGCTGTATTCCAACTCCGAGACCAACTCCGCTACCCCCATCGCCGAGGCCAAGGCGTATCTGGACAGCAAGGGCATCGCCTACCTGGAAAAGACCGGCAACACCACCGGTGAGATCACCGAGGCCGCTTCCGCCCTGGTCGGCCGGGTAGACGCCGTGTTCACTCCCACCGACAATGTGGTCATGGCTGCTGAGGGCACCGTGGCTGAGATCCTGAGCGAGGCCGGTATCCCCCACTACGCCGGCGCCGATTCCTTCGTCGCGGCGGGCGCCTTCGCCACCTGCGGCGTCAACTACACCGAGCTGGGCGCTTACACCGCCGATATGGCCATGGATGTCCTGCTGGGCGGCGCGGTTCCCGAGTTCCACGTCATGGACGGCGGCATCATCACCGTCAACACCGAGACCGCCGCGGCTCTGAGCCTGGACTACAGCGTCTTTGCCACCATGGCGAACACCGTTGTGGAGGTCGTCACCGGAGAATAAGCGGGACGCCCCGGGGGCAATGGGTAACGTACCTGGCCTTTAGTCGTTACCTGGTGCCGCTCAAAGATGATCTGCTGCCCCGCCTCTCATGAACGAGGGGGCAAGGGTAGAAGAATAACAAATCCAAACCGGGAGGGGCAGCCGCCCCTCCCAACCATGCTGCTATCACAAGGAGGGGTCACACTTGATCTCAACCGCCGTTATCATGAGCGCTCTGGAGCTGGGCTTTATTTACGCGTTGGTCGCCCTGGCGCTTTACTTGAGCTTCCGGGTGCTGAACATCGCCGATATGACCACCGACGGCGCGTTCACCCTGGGCTGCGCCGTATCGGCTACCATCGCCGTGGCGGGACACCCGCTGCTGGCCTTTCCTGCCGCCATGCTGGCGGGGGCCTGCGCCGGATTCGTCACCGCGTTTTTGCAGACCAAGCTGAAAATTCCGTCGATTCTCGCGGGTATCATCACCAATACGGGGCTGTACACCGTGAATCTGGCGGTGATGGGCTTCTCCTCCAACGTGAACATGATGAAAACCGAAACTCTGTTTTCTATGCTCAAGCCTTATCTCGGCGGCATGAGCAAGCTGATTCCTGCGGCGGTTATCACGGTTCTGGCGGGGGCGCTGCTGTCGCTGTTCCTGAAAACCCGGCTGGGACTGTCCATCCGGGCCACCGGCGACAACCCGGACATGGTGCGGGCGTCCTCCATCAACACCTCCTTCACCGTGACCGTTGGCCTGTGCATCGCCAACGCCCTCACCGCCCTGTCCGGCGCGGTGCTGGCCCAGTACCAGAAAACCGCCGACATCAACCTGGGCACCGGCATGGTCATCATCGGCCTGGCCTCCCTGATTATTGGCGAGACCCTGCTGCCCAAGGGAAAAACCTGGCTGAAGGCTTTCGGGGCGATACTCGGCTCCATCCTCTACCGGTTCATCATTGCCATCGCCCTGCGGCTGGATCTGCCCAGCGAATGCCTGAAGCTGATCTCCGCCGTCATCGTGGCGCTGGCTATCGGCCTGCCCGCCATCAAAGCGGCCTGCAAGCCCGCCGTGAAGGGAGGCAAAGCCTGATGCTGGAAATCAGTCACATTTCCAAGACCTTCAATCCCGGCACCGTAAATGAGAAAAAGGCGCTGAACGACCTGAGCCTCCATCTGGACAGTGGGGATTTCGTCACCATCCTCGGCTCCAACGGCGCGGGAAAGTCCACCCTCTTCGGCGCCATAGCCGGTTCCTTTGTGGTGGACACGGGCAGCATCCGCTTAGACGGCACGAACATCACCAATCTGCCGGACTATAAGCGCAGCAAATTCATCGGGCGGCTGTTTCAGGATCCCCTGAAGGGCACCGCGCCCAACATGACCATTGAGGAAAATCTGGCGCTGGCCTATCTCCGGGCGTCGGAAAAGCGCTCCCCCTTCTCCATGGTCACGGCGAAGGATCGGGCGGGCTTCCGGGAGAAGCTGGCTCAGCTGGAGCTGGGGCTGGAGGATCGGATGGATCATCCGGTAGGGCTGCTGTCCGGCGGGCAGCGTCAGGCGCTGACGCTGCTGATGGCGACCCTGGTGACCCCCAAGCTGCTGCTGCTGGATGAGCACACCGCCGCTCTCGACCCCGCCACCGCGGAGAAGGTATTGGCTCTGACCCGGAAAATTGTGGCGGAGAACCACATCACCTGCCTGATGATCACCCACAACATCCCCTCCGCCCTGTCCCTGGGCAACCGCACCATCATGATGAACAACGGACAGATCGTGCTGGAGCTGGCAGGGGAGGAGCGGAAGAACATGACCACGGAGCACCTGCTGAAGGTGTTCCACGAACAGGGCGTGAGCAGCGACCGCATCCTGTTCAGCGCGGAATAAGCACCGCCCCACGTTCCAGGAACGTGGGGCGCTTTTTGCGGGAAGAAAAAGGGCTTATCGGTTTTCCTCAGCTGCCGGATCAATTGGAATTTGGCGTACTGGTGCGGCAGCACCCATGGCTCTCCCTTTGGGAGAGCTGTCACCGCAGGTGACTGAGAGGGTATATCGGTACAGCGTACCCTCTCCGGCAAAAATCGAAGATTTTTGCCACCTCTCCCATAGGGAGAGGCAAGGCGGCTGCGCGCCAAACTGGAATTTGGCGGCGGGTCGCCGCTGACAATGCGTGCCCGGGTGGTCTATGGTCGTTACGCCATTGGGCATTGCTCGGTTCGTTACAGGGCGGAAAATTGGGATTTGTGCACCTAACGTGATCGGCCTACGGCCGACGCAATGCTGCGCATTGCGGGGAACGGATTGCCACGCCAGTGTGCGCACTGGCTCGCAATGACACACCGCTGTAATGTTCCACTGCGTAAGGATAGAGGGAAAACAGGAAACGATGTCATTGCGAACCAGCCATCAGGCTGGTGTGGCAATCCGTTTTCCCCGGCATTCGCAGAATGCCATCGTTCCGAAGGAACGATAAATTCCAATTTCCCGCCCTGTAACGAACCGAGCAATGCCCAATGGCGTAACGACCATAGACCACCCGGGCACGCATTGTCAGCGGCGAGTCGCCGCCAAACTGCAAT
>JAQXPK010000069.1 GCA_029100605.1 Bacillota bacterium
CCTTGGCTCTCCCTTTGGGAGAGCTGTCACCGCAGGTGACTGAGAGGGTATCTCGGTACAGCGCACCCTCTCCGTCAAAAATCGAAGATTTTTGCCACCTCTCCCACAGGGAGAGGCAAGACGGCTGCGCCGCCAAACCGCAATTTTCCGCCCGGTAACGAACCGAGCCGCACCCAATGGCGTGACGATTATAGACCGCCCGGGCACGCATTGTCAGCGGAGACTCGCCGCCACCTCATCAGTCAAAAATCAAAGATTTTTGACAGCTTTTCCTCAAGGAGAAGCCTTGGGCACTGCGCGCCAAGCTTCAATTTGCCGGTTTGCTGCGTTAAGCCGATAAGCACTCAAATTTTTACTTTTTCACCAAGCCCTACGTTAAGATGCGCGCAAAGAGAGGAGAATTTTCATGGCAAAGGGAGCAAATCAGGACATGGGAACCGGCAGCATCAAGAAATTGATGGTGCAGATGGCGGTGCCCGCGGTGGTCGGGCAGGTGATCAACCTGCTTTACAATGTGGTTGACCGCATTTATATCGGGCACATTCCGGAAATCGGCGGCGCGGCGCTGACCGGCGTGGGACTGTTTACGCCCATTTTGATGCTGATTACGGCCTTTGCCATGCTGGCAGGCGCCGGCGGCGCGCCGAGAGCCGCCATTGCCATGGGTCAGCAGGAAAAGGACACCGCCGAGAAGATCGTAGCAAACTGCTTTACCGTGCTGCTCCTGCTGGCGGTAGCGCTCACCGCCGTATTCTATGTAACCATCCCCCAGCTGGTTCGGCTTTTCGGCGGCAGCGACGCCACATTGCCCTACGCCGTTCAGTACGGGAGAATCTACATTCTGGGCAGCGTGTTTGTGCTGATCGTGATGGGCATGAACCCCTTCATCACCACTCAGGGCTTTGCAAGAATCAGTATGCTCACCACCGTCATCGGCGCGGTGATCAACATTGTCCTTGATCCCATTTTCATCTTTGTTTTCCACATGGGCGTCGCCGGCGCGGCTACCGCCACCGTTCTGAGCCAGGCGGTCAGCGCGGTGTGGATTCTCAAATTTCTCATGGGCAAAAAGACCATATTGCACCTGAAAGCCCGGAATATGCGGCTGGAGCGGGGCATTATCCTGCCCTGCCTGGCGCTGGGCGTTTCCAGCTTCGTCATGGTCTCCACCGAGAGCATCCTCTCCATCTGCTTTACCTCGTCCCTGTCCCGGTACGGCGGCGACGTGGCGGTGGGTGCCATGACGGTACTGACCTCCATCAACCAGCTGGTGACCATGCCCCTGCAGGGCATCTGCCAGGGCGGTCAGCCGCTGATCAGCTTCAACTACGGCGCGAAGAAGTTCGACCGGGTGAAGGAGGCCTTCGGCTGCCAGTTCTGCGTATGTGTGGCGTATACCACGGTGTTCTGGCTGCTTCTGCTGCTGTTCCCCGGGGTATTCGCGGGCATTTTCACCAACAACGCGGCTCTGGTGGCGTACACCGCCTGGGCAATCCGAATTTTCCTGGCGGGGGCGTTCTCCGTTGGCTTCCAGATCAGCTGCCAGCAGGCGTTCATGGCGCTGGGGCAGGCGAAGATCAGCCTGATTATGGCCTGCCTGCGAAAGCTGATTCTGCTGATTCCCCTGATTTTCATTCTGCCGAATTTCTTCGCGGACAAGGCCTTCGCGGTGTTTCTGGCGGAGCCGGTCTCCGACATTCTGGCCGCCGCCGTGACCACCGTCACCTTCTTCGCCTTCTTCCGCAAGCTGCTGCGGGAAGGAAAGACGGCGCAGCAATGAATAAACCAACCCGCCGTGCCCCAATTCCGGGCACGGCGGGTTTTTGTATCAGTTCAGCAGTTCCGAAATCGGGCGCATTCCCTGATCGATACGGGGGTATTTGGCCAGGATGGCTTTGGCTTCTTCTTCCGGGATTGGTTCTTCATCCCACCAATCGGTCTGCCAACTGGCAGTTGCTTTGTTGAACACCACAAGCTCATACAGTTCTTCATCAAACCCGATACACCGCATGAACTGGTGTCCATCCTTTTCCACGCCAAAACCGCCAGCGTGCCTTGTATGCACCTTCTCCAATACACCGTCTTCACAGAGATAGAAATCCGAGGCAATACCCTCAATCTGACCATAGCGGTAGGTCAAAGCAATCCAGTAATAATCCGTGTTGCCGATAAAAGAGTCATTCTCACCTTTCAGCAGCAAATCGTCTACACCATCGCCGTTGATGTCCAGAATCCGGTAATGGCTGTAGTGGGGGCCTTCCCGCTCTAACAGGTAGTTTCTGTAAATTTCCTGCAACTCTTCGCTGGACACACGGACATCCTTTTCTTTCAGATAGTCCCCAAGTGTGTAACCATCGGATAGCGGATACTCCATCAATGGCATCCAGTTTAGTTCCAAACGGGGATACTGCGCCATGATGGCCTGCGCTTCCTCGGGCGTTATCTCCCTGCAGGAAGCGGGGTCTCCATGATCGCAAGTCCACTGATCCCTTATTCGCTGCAGATGCGTAACGACATCATATGCTGTATCCATGTCCCCTGGATCGGCAATGAAATTGGGCGTGACGTACATATGCGTCTCAAAGATTTCGTATGCACTGTAATTCTCCAATATGCCGTCTTCGCACACATAGGTGTTTCCGAAGGATTGGGACAGAACCTCGCCATCCTGAACGTAGATACATTTATCGAAGGCACCTGCCTTGCCAATCAGTAAATCATCGCTGCCGTCACCGGTCAAATCATGGAAACTGTACTGGAGTTTATCGTCATACATCAAGATGTCTGCTTTGAGATAATCGGTAAAGCTGCTATAGGTTTCCGGCACGTAGGTATGGGCTGCGTCATAGGCAGCCTGTGCTTCTTCCAGCTTCTGCTCCACAGCGGTGCGATCCATAATTTGCGGTCGGATGGAGTAGTCAAAGACCTCTGCAACCGATTCCAGCTGCTCCTTGGTCATGACCTCATCTGCACTCGGATATGCGCTGCCGGAGAAATTGCCGCCAATCGAATAGATCAGCATGGCGTTTTCCGGCTCGGCAATGATGTATGCGCTGCCCTTGCTACTCAGTGCCAGCAGCAGGGGAGTACCATCCGGGGCGGTATAGTCCCACTGTTCGAAAAGGCTTAAGTCCATGCCGCCGGGGAAGGCTCTGGGGAAATAGTCTTTTCGCGTGTAGGTAATCGTACCCCAAAGCTTGGTATCCAACTTGTCCATGGTCAGGTCAAAGTCCATATCAAAATTATAAGGCGGGTAGTACATACCGGAGACGCGGCTGACCTTTGCGCCGCTGTTCGGTAATACAAAAGAGCCGATGCCCGACTCGGTCAGGAAAATGTCGCCCTGCCATGCTTGGAATGGTATCCATTCTTCCAGCAGCTTCAGATTGTACTTTCCGGCAATCTCGTTCACCTTGTCCACCATTTCCTGAGTATAGCAGCTGTAGGTATACTCATATTGGTTTGGAATTTCGGGATGATCCGGATTGTTATCCATAAGCGCTCCATCGGGGTCGTAGGTTTCCAGGAATTCGTACCACTCCTTCAGGGCAAGCTGAATGGGGTCGCCGCTGTGACCGTAAATGGTGATGATGTCCCGGGTTTTCTCCACCGGTTCGATGGCTTTGCCCTTTTCGTCAAAGCTCTGGGTGTAGGTCTCCTGCCCGATGGACATATCCTGCAGCCGCAGGGCGTAGACAATTCCGCACCCCACCAGCAGCAGCGCCGTGGCGATAGCGGCGGCAATCAGAAGGGGACGGCGCAGGCTCCGAACCTTGACCATCGGCGCGGCGGCTTCTTCTATGTATTTTCCGTCGATGCCGCTCAGGGCGGTGAGCAAATCTTTTCCGGTCATACGGCAATCCCCTCCTGTTCCAAATACCCCCGCAGCTTCTCCCGGATGCGGTGAAGCCGGGTTTTGACCTTGCTCTCGCTCATGTGATACCGCTGGGCGATTTCCGCAATGGTGTCCACATACCAGTACCGCCGGACGAACAGCACCCGGTTTTCCTGGGACAGCGTCCCCAGAAACGCGTTCAGCGCCCGGGTGATTTCCTTGCCCTCGGCGGCCTGCTCCCGGCTGGTATCCGGAATGCAAAGCTCCATTTCCTCGCTCAGGCTGACCACCTCCGCCTTGCGCTTGGCGGCGTCCCGCCAGTCCAGTCTGCCAAAGGCAAAATTCCGGCAGATTTTCGCCAGATACGCGAAGAAATGGCTGGGACGCTTGGGTGGAATCGTCCGCCAGGCCGCGAGGTAGGTATCGTTCACGCTTTCCTCCGCGTCCTCGTAGCTCTGCACGATGCGTTGGGCAATGGTCTGCAGCTGCCGCCCGTAAGCCCTCTGGGTTTCCATGATGGCTTCATCCTTCCTTTCCCAATACAGGTCGATGATTTTTTCGTCCTCCAATGAAGGAACACCTCCGTTTCATTTTGGCTTCTCACCCTGTAAGAGGGATTTTTGGGGGGAAGGTTACAGATATCTTTGTGTCGGGGAGAAAAATTTGGAATGCGGAATGCTGAAAACTGGTTTTGACTGGTGAGGGGCGGTACAACCATTCCAGGCGTTTTGGCAAATTCGTACTGGGGCAACCCTCATCCGTCTCGCCTTACGGCGAGCCACCTTCCCCAGAGGGGAAGGCTTTGTCTCACCGAACTGCATTTTTGCAGCCCCCGCCCGGTCCGTTATTCACTGATAGAAAAAGAGGTTTCGCAAATGAATCGAATTGTCACCATGGTACTGAAGAATTTCTGGATCGTCCCCGGGGCGTGGATCAAGCTCTGCCGGTACGCCAAACATCCGGAGCGGTACTCCGAGGAAGAG
>JAQXPK010000070.1 GCA_029100605.1 Bacillota bacterium
AATCGGAGCATGGCGAAGGCAATGCGGAATGAAAAAACGCCGCCCCGCGAAGCGTGCGGGACAGCGTGTCTCTGTTTTCTTTCAAACCACAAACCGGTAGCCCAGTCCCCGGACGGTCTGGATATAGCGGGGCTTGGCGGGATCCTCCTCGATTTTTTGCCGCAGACGGTTGATATAGACCATAATGGCGTTTTCGTCGATGATGGTCTCGCCCCAGATCAGCTCGTAGAGCATATCCTTGGAGAAGATCCGGTTCACATTGTCCAAAAACAGCTTCATCATGGCGTTTTCCTTGGAGGAAAGGAGGATCTCCTGACCGGATTTGTAAAAGCGCAGGGTGCTGGTGTCATACTGGAAAGGCCCGGCGGTGATCACCGGATCCCCGCCGGACAGGCCGCCCCGGCTCCGGCGGATCAACGCCTTTGCCTTGGCGGCAAGCACCACGGGATTGAAGGGCTTGGTCACATAGTCGTCCGCGCCGATGTCCAGACCGTAGAGGGTGTCGTAGTCCTCTTTTCGCCCGCTGACGATGATCACCGGGGTTTTCACGCCCCGACCACGCAGCGCTTCGATAACCTGAAAGCCGTCCATGCCCCGCAGATTCACATCCAGAAGAATCAAATCAAAGATCCGCTCCCGGACGATCTCCAGCGCCTGCTCTCCGCTGGAGACCGTAACCGCCTCCATGCCCGCGCTGCGCATGACCTTATAGAGCATATTGCGCACCGCTTCGTCGTCATCCACGACCAACACCGTATCCGCCATCAAAATTACCCCTTTACAGACAGCATTCCGTTTATTATGATATAGTATACGCAAAACACCGCCGGTTGACAAGGGGAGATTCGATGAAACGTACGGAATCGGGAAAATGGAAGTGGGGTCTGCTGCTGCCGCTCCCTTTGCTGCTGATTGCCTCCGGTGTGTGCATGACGGTGCATATCTTTCGCCGGTGCCAGCAGGTGATTCAGCAGCATGAGAGCCACGAGGCGCTCCTGGCGGCTCTGGAGCCGGAGGCCTTTTCCCTTCTGATCTACGGTGGTCTCATTATGGCGGGGATGTGCCTGCTGGTCATGCTCTGCCTGCGGCTGGTCAGCCGCGGTCAGCGGGAGATCCGGGAGCTGCGGGAAAAGAACGCCGCCATGGAGCAGTTAAACCGGCAGACCCAGGCTCTGGCGCACCACCAGCGGCTGGAGCTGATCGGCACCCTCACCTCCAGCATCGCCCACGAGTTCAATAACCTGCTCACGCCCATCATGGGCTACAGCCTGATGGCGCTGGAGCGGATCCCCGAGGAGGACACGGAGCTGTATGACGCGCTGGTGGAGGTGTACGACGCCTCCCGGAAGGCCAAAACCCTCATTTCCCGGCTGTCCGACCTGTCCCGGAAGAATGCCGGCGAGTATTTCCGGGAGGTCTCCCCAGATGAGCTGGTGCGAAAGGCTCTGGACGTAGCCGCTCCGGCGAAGCCCGAGGCCGTGGAGCTTCGGCTCAGCCTGAACTGTCAGGAGCAGACCATCCACGCCAACGAACTGCAACTGTCCCAAATGCTGCTGAATCTGATTCTCAACGCCTTTCACGCCATGAAGGCCGCCGGCGGCATATTGACGGTGGAGACCCAAATGGAAGATGACGCCGCCCGTCTGCGGGTGTCCGACACCGGCTGCGGCATTCCGGAATCCGTACTTCCCCATATTTTTGACCCCTTCTTCACCACGAAGCAGGCGGGAGAAGGCACCGGCCTGGGGCTTGCCATCGTCGCTCAGGTGGTGGAGGAGCACCACGGCTCCATCCATGTGGACAGCCGGGTGGGCAAGGGCACTACGTTTACCGTGACATTGCCCCGGTCTTTCGACCCAGGCGGACAGGAATCGTCAAATTCTTAATAATTATTAAGGTTTTCGACAGGTTCTGTTAAGATCATTCTGATATGATTTCCGGCGGAAAGGCTTCCCGGAGCAATCCGGAAGCTACTTTTTTGTGGAGGTAAACCAACAATGAAAAAAACAATCGCAATTCTTCTGACCCTGGCGCTCTGTCTGGGACTGCTGGCTGGCTGCGGCGGAAACACCGCCACCACCGGAACCACCGCCGCCCCCGCTTCTGAGACTGCCGGCGAAACCGCCGCTGACGCTCCCGCGGGCGCTTCCGCCGTTAAGACCGGCCTGTATGTGTCCACCACCATCGCCGACAGCACCAACGCCACCGCCGATGAGGCTGGTCAGGCCAAGTACGATGTGACCCTGGTTGCCGTCACCGTTACCGACGACGGCGTCATCGAGTCCTGCGTCATCGACAGTATCCCCGCCACCGTCGCCTTTGACGCCACCGGCACCATCACCTCTGACATCACCGCCGAGGTTCCCACCAAGAACGAGCTGGGCGACAGCTACGGCATGAAGGCCTACGGCGGCTCCGCCTACGAGTGGAACGAGCAGGTTGCCGCTCTGGCTGCCTACGCCCAGGGCAAGACCGTGGAGGAGCTGAAGAACGGTGCCGTGGACGAGACCGGTCACGCTGCCGACGCGGATCTGGCTTCCACCGCTTCCATTTACCTGGGGGGCTTCGTCTCCGGCATTGAGGCCGCTGTGAACAACGCCCAGCATCTGGGTGCCCAGTCCGGCGACAAGCTGGTGCTGGCCACCGTAAACAGCCTGGCTTCCAGCAAGAGCGCCGACGGGGAAAACGAGGGCACCGCCCAGCTGGACGCCTACATCACCGCCACGACCATGAACGGCGACGTGATTTCCTCCTGCTACATCGACAGCGTCCAGGCCAAGGTTGCCTTTGACACCACCGGAGCCATCACCACCGATCTCACCGCTCCCGTGCTGACCAAGAACGAGCTGGGCGAGAACTACGGCATGAAGGCCTGGGGCGGCGCTACCTACGAATGGAACGAACAGGCTGCCAACTTTGCCTCCTATGTCACCGGCAAGACCGCCGCTGACGTGGCTGGCATTGCCGTCAACGAGAAGCACGCCCCGGCGGATGCCGATCTGGCTGCCTCCGTCACCATCTCCATCGGCGAGTTCCAGGCTCTGATCGCCAAGGCTGCCGCACAATAACGAAATCCCACCGGCTGCCGGCATCCCCGGCAGCCGGGCACTTCATTGACAGGTGAACCAATATGCGCTACCGATTGACCGCTCTGTTTCTCGTCCTGGCTTTGCTTCTGACGGCCTGCGCCGCTCCGGCGTCGGGTTCCGGCAAAAAACAATACCAGGCCTCTTTTTTAACCCTCTTTGACACCGTGACCTATATCAGCGGTCTTGCGGAAAGCGAGGAAGCCTTTCATGCCAAAGCCCAGCAGGTGCACGACGCGCTGCTGGTCTACCACCAGCTCTTCGACATCTATTACGAGTATGAAGGCCTGAACAATCTGAAAACCGTCAACGACAATGCCGGCGTAGCCCCCGTGAAGGTGGACGAAAAGATCATCCGTCTGCTTCAGGACTGCCGGACATACTACGAGCTGACGAACCATCGGGTCAACGTCGCCATGGGCAGCGTACTCTCCCTCTGGCATGAGGCCAGAACCGCCGGTCTGGACGATCCGGCTCACGCCGCTCTGCCGGACACGGCGGCGCTGGAGGAGGCCAGCCTGCATACCAGCTGGGACGCGGTGGTCATCGACCCAGAGGCCTCCACCGTCTACCTCTCTGACCCGGATATGCGTCTGGACGTAGGCGCGGTCGCCAAGGGCTGGTCGGTGCAGCAGGTGGCAAAGACCGCCCCCCAGGGGCTGCTCATCAGCGTGGGCGGCAACGTCTGCGCCACGGGGCCGAAGGACGAAAACGGAACCCCCTGGGTGGTGGGAATCGCCAACCCGGACGGAGGCAGTGAATATCTGCATACCCTCTCGGTAACGGACCAGGCCGTTGTCACCAGCGGCGATTATCAGCGCTACTATATGGTGGACGGGAAGCCCTACCACCACATCATCGACCCGGATACTCTGTATCCCGCGGCTTACTGGCGGTCTGTGACCATCGTCTGCCCGGATTCCGGACTGGCGGACGCATTGTCCACCGCGTTGTTCCTGCTTTCCCGGGACGAAGGCCAGGCGCTGCTGGATTCCTGCGGCGCGGAGGCCATGTGGGTGGATGCTGAGGGGAACTGCTATTACAGCCCCGGATTTCAGGCTTTGATCCGCACATAATACTAACTCTTGATTAAAAACTTTAATTCTTTCCGGCCTGAATTGCGCCAGAATGCGTTATCTTCCTTGCTGGGCGGAAAGCCCAGCGGCGTCATCTGCCTTTTCTGGCACAATTCATTCTCGGAAAGCTTTTAAAG
>JAQXPK010000071.1 GCA_029100605.1 Bacillota bacterium
CTTTAAAAGCTTTCCGAGAATGAATTGTGCCAGAAAAGGCAGATGACGCCGCTGGGCTTTCCGCCCAGCAAGGAAGATAACGCATTCTGGCGCAATTCAGGCCGGAAAGAATTAAAGTTTTTAATCAAGAGTTAGTATTATCCCTTCTCTTCTGCATATGTCGCGCAGGCTTCCTTCTGCTGCCTGGTAGTTCCATAATTCCCTCCGTAACACGATAATAGCCCCCTTAGTGTAAACTCGAAAGCGCTTGTCTTTTCGGGTGTCTACTCTAAGGGGGCTATTTCATTCTGTTTGCCGCGGCTGTGCGTTTAATTCATTTTCTTCAGAACGGTCTCATACGCCGGTACGCTGGAGATGCCGCCGCTTTTCGTTGTGGAAAGGCCCGCGCTGGTACAGGCAAAGGTAACGATCTCCCGCAGCTCCTGCTCGGTCAGCTCCTCCGGAGCCTTGCCGGTCTGGAGCAGCTTCCAAACCGCGCTGCCGCCGAAGATGTCCCCCGCTCCGGTGGTGTCCACCACCTGGATGTCGGTAAGACCGGGAACCTTCCCCTCCCCGTTGGCGTTCTTGAAGAAGCAGCCATCCGGGCCGCAGGTGACAAACAGCAGCTTCACGCCGAAGTTGTCAAAAATGTACTTCGCGCCCTGTTCCACGCCCAGGCCGAAGAGGAACTCCACTTCCTCGTCGCTGATCTTGACCACGTCCGCCTGACCCAGACCCCAGAGGATCTGCTGCTTGGCTTCCTCCAGACTCTTCCACAGGGGCTTACGGAGGTTGGGGTCGTAGGTGATGAGCTTCCCCCGGGATCTGGCATAGGCCACCGCCTTGTATGTAGCGGAGCGGGCAGGCTCGTCGGTGAGGGACAGCGTCCCAAAGTGGAACACCTTCGCCTCGTCGATCAGGCTCAGATCCACCTCGTCAAAGTTCAGGCAGGTATCCGCACCAGGCTTCCGGGAGAAGGAAAACTCCCGGTTGCCGGTCTCGTCCAGGGTCACAAAGGCCAGGGTGGTGAACACATCGTCCGCAGCTACGATGCCACGGGTCTCGATGTCCGCCTTCTTCAGTGTGCCGGTGAGCATCTTTCCGAAGGCGTCGGTGCCCACCTTGCCGATGAGGGCGGTTTTTCCGCCGAATTTTGTAATCGCCGCCAGGAAATTGGCAGGCGCGCCGCCGGGATGCGCCACCATGGTGGGGTAGCCTTCCGCGTCCACGCTGGCGCAGGTAAAGTCAATGAGCAGTTCGCCCAACGCAACAACATCGATCATCTGCGTTTCCTCACTCCGCTTTTGGATACTCGTTGCACAGCAACCGGTAGGGCGGCTCGTCCTCCTCGATGGTGGGGAAGCGGCCCATGGGCGGGTTGAAGCGGTTGTCGGTATTGTCGTCGTTGCACTGGCTCACTTCGCCCAGCAGAACAGGGCCGGTGCCCGGCTCCACGGAGAAGTCGTGGTACAGGTACTGCTGGACATGGATGCTCTCGCCGGGGGTCAGACGAATCTGGGTGCCGGCGGGAACGGTATAGGTGCGGCCGTCGGTATGTACCGTCACATCGGACTCGTAGTCGATCTCCTCGTTGGGCAGGCTGTTATACACCCGAATCAGCACGTTTCCGCCGCCCCGGTTGATGATGTCCTCCGTCTTAAACCAGTGGAAATGATTGGGCGCGTACTGCCCCTCCTTCAGGTACAGCAGCTTCTCGGCGTAGACCTTGGGGTACTTGTCGGGCATGGAGCGGTTGCCGTTGCGGATGGTGATCAGGGAAAAGCCCATTTTGTCAAAGTCGCCCATGCCGTAGTCGGTGATGTCCCAGCCCAGCATACAGTCCCGAACCTCGTCGTACTCATGTCCCTTGGTCTTCCACTCCTCGGGGGTAAAATGGCAGAAGGGGGGCAGATAGCAGCAATATTTCTCGCACATGGCTTCCAGCTCACGAAGAGCCTTGTTGATTTCTGAACGCTTCATAAAAATCTCTCCTTTGCATAAGATACTGCCCGCAGGGCAGAGGGACATTCCCGGCATGCCGGATCCATCCCTCCGACCTGCGCCTCGCGCCCCCATTCAACAAAAGCGCCGGATAAATCCGGCGCTTTTGCGTTGAATGGGAGACAGTTACTTGGTCAGGACGGAGACGCCGGTGTCGGTGACAGCGCCGCCCAGATCCTCGCCGTTCAGAGCGGCGACAGCAGCCTTAACGCCTTCGTAGCCCATCACGTCGGGGTTCTGAGCCATGGTAGCCAGGATGTAGCCGTCGTCGATCAGGCCCAGGATGGCATCGGACTTATCGAAGCCGACGCAGACCACGTCAGCACCCGCAGCCTTGACCGCGTTGCCGGCGCCGTTGGTGGAGCCTTCGTTGCAGCCGAAGATGCCCACAACGCCCTGGGTGATGTAGTTCTCGGCAATGGCCTGAGACTTGGCAGCGTCGCCTTCGCCGTACTGGGTCTCCAGCAGCTCGAAGTCGGTGCCCTCAAAGGCGGAGCGGAAGCCGGTCTCACGAGCCACGGTGGAAGCGGTGGCGGCGTTGACGTTGACGATACCAATCTTGCCGGAGGTGATGCCCTTGGCGGTCAGCTCGTCCAGCATGGTCTTACCGGCGGTGGCACCGGCAGCGGTGTTATCGGTGGAGAAGGTAGCCTCAGCAGGGACGTTGGCGGGAGAGTCCACATAGACGATCTTCACACCGGCGGCCTCCGCTTCCTTCAGCGCGGAGGAGATGGCGTCGGGGCCGTTGGCAGCCACGATGATGGCCTGGTTGCCGGCGGAAACGGCGTTGTTGACCTGCTCAATCTGCAGGGCGTCGTCCTTGGTGTTGGGAGCCATGAAGGTCAGCTCAACACCCAGCTCGGCGGCGGCCTTCTCGGCGCCTTCCTTCAGGGTGATCCAGTGCTGGTCGATGGAGTCCATCGTGATCAGCGCGATCTTGTAGGTTTCATTGGAATCTGCCGCAGTGGTCTTTTCACCGCTGGAGCAGCCTGCCATCAGGCACAGAATCATAGCCAGAGACAGCAGGATGGATAATGCCTTTTTCATTCTGTTTTCCTCCTAAAATAGTTTGTTTACACGGGCGCAGTCGCCCGGGCAAGCCAGATTATTTCTTCGCCTTCTTGGCGATCTTCTTGCCGCCGAGACCCTGGCGGAAGAGCACGTCGATCAGCACAGCACCGGCAACGATCACGCCAATGACGATTCTCTGAATGCCGACAGGCGCGCCGATGATGCCCAGGCCATTCTCCAGGGTCTGCCACACACCGGCACCGGCGAAAGCGCCCAGCAGCAGACCGGAGCCGCCCAGCGGGGAGATACCGCCGATAACGCCGGCAGCGACGCCGTACATTTCGTAGCAGTTACCGGCTTCCATGTTGCCCATGCCCGCTTGTCCGGCAAGGATCAGGCCGACGACGAAGGAGCAGAAGGCGCTGATCAGGTAAGCCTTGGTGGTGGTGGTAAACACGTTGATACCGGAGAGCTTGGCAGCCTCCACATTGGAGCCGATGGCGTAAATGTGACGACCGGTGCGGGTCTTGGACATGATAAAGAACACGCCGACGAACACCAGGAAAGCGATCCAGAAGGCGTTGTACACGCCCAGGGTCTTGCCGTAGTAGAACACGTTCTGGAACGCGTCGCCCGCTTCCTTGCCCAGGCCGGTGACGATGGCATCGGTGTTGCGGTTGCCGTTGGCCATGTAGGCGACGCCTCTGGCGCAGAACATGGTGCCCAGGGTGGCGATGAAGGGGGGGCAGCTTGAACTTGCCCACCAGCAGACCGTTGACCAGGCCTACAGCCAGGCAGCAGACCAGAGCAACCAGAACCGCAGCCACGGCGGAGATGCCCTTGCTCATCATGGTGGCGGAGATCATGGCGGACATAGCCACCACGGAGCCGATGGACAGGTCAATGTTGCCGGTAATCAGGATGACGCTCTGACCAACACCCACCAGCAGGTATTTCGCCATGGAACGCAGCAGGTTCAGCATATTGTTCGTGGAAAAGATGTTGGGCTCGATCAGGCCGAAAACGATATACAGCACGATCCAGCCCGCAAAGGCGATCAGCGCAGCGCCCATGCCCCGGATAGCGGTGAACTTCCGGATTGACTTATTCAATGTATTCATTGTTCTGTTCCTCCTTGGGCAGCGTCTGCCGCAAACTTGTTCTCAAACCGGGTTGCCAGTGTCATGATTTCGTTCTGGGTCGCGTCCTTCGCCATCAGCTCGCCGGTGATCCGACCGTCGCACATGACGATGATCCGATCCGCGATGCCCATGACCTCCGGCAATTCGGAGGAGACGAACATAACGGCGATTCCCTGCTGCTTCAGCTGGTTCATCAGGTTGTAAATCTCAACCTTTGCCGCCACGTCAATGCCACGGGTCGGCTCGTCGAAGATGACCACCCGGGAGTTCCGGGCGAGCCACTTGCCGACGACCACCTTCTGCTGGTTGCCGCCGGACAGGCTTCCGGCGTCTACCTCCACGTTGGGGGTCTTGATGTGCAGCTCGGACACAGCCTTGTCGCACATACCGTCTTCCTTTTTGCGGTTGACCACGCCCATCAGCCTGCTCAGCAGATCCAGATTGGGAAGGGCGATATTCTCCCGGATGGGCAGCTTGGTGCACAGGCCGTCCTTTTTCCGATCCTCGGGAGCCAGCACGATGCCCGCTTTGATAGCGTCCGCCGGGCAGCGGATGGTGACGGGCTTGCCGTCCAGATAGATCTCACCGGATTCCTTGGGGTCGGCTCCGAAAATGGCTCGGGTGGTTTCGGTGCGTCCCGCGCCCATCAGTCCGGCGAAGCCGACGATCTCGCCGGCGTAGAGGCTGAAGTTGATGTCGCGCACCATGCGGCCGGCGTTCAGGTTCCGCACCTCGAAAATTTTCTCTCCCTTTTCGCACTGAACCCGGGGGAACTTCTCCTTGATTTCCCGGCCTACCATGTTGGTGATGATCTCATCCAGGGTGGTGTCGGCGAAGTTCATGGAGGTGATGTACTGACCGTCCCGCATGATGGTGACGCGGTCTACGATGTGCTGCAGCTCTTCCAGCCGGTGGGAGATGTAGACAATGCCGCAGCCGTCATCCCGCAGCTTGCGGATGATCCGGAACAGCTCGTTGATCTCCTTGGCGGTCAGGGCGGAGGTAGGCTCGTCCATGATCAGCACCCGGGCGTTGGTGGACAGCGCCTTGGCGATCTCCACCATCTGCTGCTTGGATACCGGCAGATTGCCAACCGTCTCGCTGGGAGAAATGTCGATGCACAGGTCGTCCAGAATCTGCTTGGCTTCTGCCTCCATGGCCTTGCGATCCACGGTGAAGCCCTTCATCTTCTCCCGACCAAGGAACATATTCTCCGCGACGCTCAAGTGGGGGCACATATTCAGCTCCTGATGGATAATGGCTACGCCCAGTTCCCGAGCCTGTTTGGGTGTCAGGTCGCCATAGGCCTTGCCGAAAATCTCAACGGTGCCGCTGTCTCTGGTATACACGCCGCTGAGGATCTTCATCAGCGTGGACTTGCCCGCGCCGTTTTCACCCAGCAGAGCCATTACTTCGCCGGAACGCAGTTCAAAGTGAACATTGTCCAGCGCTTTCACACCCGGGAAGCTCTTGCAGATACCCCGCATGGAAACAATGGTTTCGTTCATTTGCTCATTCACCTGTCTTTCGTTGGATTCTACGGCTTACATATTGTACAGAACCGCCACATAAATCCTTGGGTTTACTGTTTCGTTTTTCCATATATTTGTCAATCGAATTGACAATAAAAAATGCAAGAAACCCTGCATTAAGCTGAGATTCTTGCAATATTCACAATTTACTTCCAACTTTTTAGTTCAAAATGACAGTGGGAAAATCCTGCTTCCCGGGTTGCATTGCCCCACTGGAAACGGTAAAATGAAAAAGAAACGTTTCCACCCCGTATCCGATCATTTCAGGAGGTTTTCGTCATGATCCACTCCATCCGCAGCGGCTGTATGCAGGCGGACATCGCGTCCACCGGTGCCCAGCTCATGAGCCTCAGGCGGGCAGACGGCACCGAGTATCTCTGGCAGGGAGACCCCAAATACTGGCCAGACCGCTCCCTGACCATCTTCCCCTACGTCGCCCGGCTCACGGAAGGCTGCTACCGGTATCAGGGACAGCTGTACCGTATGCCCATTCACGGCTTCGCGCCCACTGCCGAGTTTGCCGTTGCCGAGCAAACGGAGGCCTCCGTGACCTTCCTGCTGGAAAGCTGCCCGGCGTTTTATGCGCAGTACCCCTTCCGGTTCCGCTTTTCGATCCGCTACCGGCTGGAGGACGAGACGCTGTATGTGGAGCATCGGGTGGAAAACCGGGACGGGAAAACCATGTACTTCGGCCTGGGCGGCCATCCCGGCATCAACGTCCCTCTGGAGCCGGGACTGAGCTTTGAAGACTACCGTCTGACCTTCCCGCCCTGCCAGCCCCGGCGGGTAGAATTCACGCCTTCATGCTTCGTCACGGGGCGGGAGCAGCCCTTCCCTCTGGAGGACGGGCATCTTCCTCTGCGCCACGAACTGTTTGACGAGGACGCCATCGTTCTGAAGGGCGTTCCCGGTCAGGTCACGCTGGAAAGCCCCCGGGGCAGCCGGGGCGTGACCCTGAATGCGCCGGATTTCCCCATCTTCGGATTCTGGCACAGCCCCAAGACGGACGCGCCCTACGTCTGCCTGGAGCCCTGGAGCAGCCTGCCTTCCCGGCAGGATGTCATCGAGGATCTGGAGCGGCAGGCGGATCTTATCGCCCTGCCCGCGGGGGAAACCTATGAAACCTTCTGGTCCCTGCGGTGCTTCTGAAGGAAATTGGCTTTCCGGAGCTGCGGCAAACGAACAAAGATGAATCGTTACGGCTCCAAGGCAATCTGGGAAGACAGTTCCAAAATTGAAAAAATTATGGGGACGTATTTGGCGGGAGGACACAGAGAATGACAGACACAGAGCAGAAGGAATTCGCCCGGCGGCTGCAAAAACACCACGACGAGCTGCGCTGGCTTTACATGGAGCTGTACGACAACGGCTCCATGTTCTTTGAATTGATGCAGACCCTACAGCGGTTCTATCAGGAGCGCAGCGACAGCCTGAAGGCCATTGACCGGCAGAAGGAGGCGGATCCCGGCTGGTATCGCCGCAACGACCTGCTGGGTATGATGCTCTATATCAATAACTTCGGGGGCACCATCCGCGGCGTGCAGGACAAGCTGGACTATCTCCAAAGAAACAATATCAACTACATCCACCTTATGCCCTTCCTGGACACCGTCCCCGGTCGCAGCGACGGCGGCTATGCCGTCAAAGATTTCCGCAGGGTGCAGCCCGACCTGGGAACCATGGAGGATCTGGAGAATCTGGCCGCCGCCTGCCACGAAAAGGGCATCCAGGTCTGCATGGACTTTGTCATGAACCATACCAGCGAGGAGCACGAGTGGGCTGTCCGGGCAAGAAACGGCGAGGGCGAATATATGAGCCGGTACTTCTTCTTCGACAGCTGGGACATTCCCGGTCGTTACGAGCAAACGGTTCCCCAGGTATTCCCCGCCACCGCGCCGGGCAACTTCACCTGGCTTCCGGAGTGCAATCTCTATGTGATGACCACCTTGTTCCCCTACCAGTGGGATCTCAACTACCGCAATCCCCGTGTTTTCAACGAGATGATGGCAAACCTCCTGTACCTTGCCAACCGGGGCATTAACATCATCCGCATCGACGCGGTTCCCTACATCTGGAAGGAGCTGGGCACCTCCTGCCGCAATCTAAAGCAGG
>JAQXPK010000072.1 GCA_029100605.1 Bacillota bacterium
CAGATTCCGGCCTTGCCGTTTCTGTATTCTTTTCAGGAGTGTGAACCTCATGCCGAATTACCAAATCGTAACCGATTCCTGCTGTGACCTTCTCCCCGAGATGTACGAACAGCTGAATTTGACTTTAGTCCCTCTGAGCATGGAATTCCGGGGCGAAATCGTCGATGACCGAAGCGATGACAGCCTGAAAGAAATCTACGCCGCTTTGCGGGCGGGGGAGGTCGCCAAAACCTCTGCCATCAACCCCGACCGCTGGGCCAAGGCTATGGAGCCTCACCTGCAAGCGGGGCTGGACGTGTTGGTTCTGGCCTTTTCCTCCGGCCTGTCCACTACCTATCAGTCCGCCGTCATCGCCGCGGAAGATCTGCGGGAAAAGTATCCGGAGCGTACCATTTATGTGGTGGATACCCTGTGCGCCTCTCTGGGTCAGGGTCTGTTCGTGTGGTACGCCTGCAAGAAGCGGGACGAGGGTATGTCCCTGGAGGAACTGCACACCTGGGCGGAGGAGAATAAGCTCCATCTGTGCCACTGGTTCACCGTGGACGATCTGATGTATTTGAAGCGGGGTGGTCGGATCAGCGCCGCCACGGCTCTCATCGGCACCATGCTGAAGGTCAAGCCCGTGCTCCATATGGACGATGCGGGACACCTCATCAATATGTTCAAGGTCAGAGGCCGCAAGGCCGCGCTGGAGGCCATCGCCGACAAGCTGGGCGAGCTGGGCAAGGATTACGACAACAGCACCGTATTCATCTGCCACGGCGACTGCCTGGAGGACGCCCAGTATGTGGAGAAGATCGTCCGGGAAAAATACGGCGTTAAGGACGTGTTCATCAACTACACTGGCGCGGTCATCGGCTCTCACTCCGGCCCAGGCACGGTTTCCGTGTTCTTCATGGGGGAGCATCGGTAAGCCCCATTGTCGTTATGCGCAGGGCGGGGTCGCTGACCCCGCCGCTTTGCTTTCGTCCCTATGGATCCAGGGCTGCCGGTGGAGTCGTGAAAAACACCCTGTGGCAGAGCTTTTTCGGAAAAGGAAGTGGCAGATATGCGGGTGGATTGTCATATCCATATGGTTCTGGACGGCGAAAACTGGAAAACCGCCATTGCCCGGCACTCCGGGAGTGTCCAGGAGGATTGGGTGCGGCGGACGCTGGCAAGCTATCGGGCTTTGGGCTTTACCTACCTCCGGGACGGCGGCGACCGCTGGGGCGTGGGTCTGCGCGCCCGGGCGCTGGCGCCGGAATACGGCATCACCTACCGCACGCCGCTGTCGCCGCTGTGCCATGAAGGGCATTACGGCGGCTTTATCGGGGAAACCTACCGGGATCTGAAGCAGTATGCCGCCATGATCGCGGAAAAGCGGGCAGCGGGAGCGGATTTTGTCAAGGTCATGATCTCCGGGCTGATGGATTTCGACCACTTCGGCGTGCTGACAGAGGGCGGGCTTCCCCCGGCGGAGATTCGGGAACTGGTACACATTGCCCATGAGGAAGGCTTTGCCGTAATGGCTCACGCCAACGGTGCCCGGACGGTGGAGGCCGCCGCCGAGGCGGGAGTGGATTCCGTGGAGCACGGGGCGTATCTGGACGAGGGTGCCCTGCGGGCCATGGTGGAAAACGGCACGGTCTGGGTGCCGACCCTCTCCACCATCGGCAATCTCCGGGGCAAAGGCCGCTTTGACGAAGGCGCGGTGGAGTCCATTCTGGACAGCGCTCTGGAAAACGTGGCGCGGTTTGCCGCCCTGGGCGGGCTTCTGGCCCCGGGCACCGACGCGGGTGCCTGGGCGGTGCCCCACGGCAGTCTGACAGAGTATGCCCTGCTGACCCATGCGCTGGGAGAAAGCGGAGAAGCGATTCTGGCTCGGGGTACAGCGGAAATTCAGAGGAAGTTTTGATAGGGCAACACCGCACAATGGGAGCCGCAGGCTTCGGCGGATCTTTTGACCCAATCGCGCAGTATGAAAAATAGGAAATACATCCAGTATTCTCCCGTTTTTCATACTTTCGCTTGCGTCAAAATCTCTCGCCGAATCTCCTTGCCCCATTGTGCGGCGTTGCCCTAGAACCGCCGTATTTCATTGGGAAACGCATACTTCACTCCCTGCGGGAAGAAAAACCTGAAAACCGCAAAAATCGTGAAAAAAAGATTGCCAAACCGGAAAAAGCGTGGTATAATACGGCGTGTGTCCGACCAAAGGGCGCCGCGCCAACATTGGGATGTCGCCAAGCGGTAAGGCACCAGACTTTGACTCTGGCATTCGTCGGTTCAAATCCGGCCATCCCAGCCAAACCTGATCCGCTAGCTCAGTCGGCAGAGCAACTGCCTTTTAAGCAGTGGGTCCGGGGTTCGAATCCCCGGCGGGTCACCACCAGGCAGGGCCTGGAGCCAATGCGCTCCAGGCCTTCCCTTTTACGGGGTTTATCGCCCGGTCACGAAACAGCATCCGAAGTGTTGCTGAAACACACGATAATACTAATTCTTGATTGAAAGCTTTAAAAGCTTTCCGAGAATGAATTGTGCCAGAAAAGGCAGATGACGCCGCTGGGCTTTCCGCCCAGCAAGGAAGATAACGCATTCTGGCGCAATTCAGGCCGGAAAGAATGAAAG
>JAQXPK010000073.1 GCA_029100605.1 Bacillota bacterium
CTTTAAAAGCTTTCCGAGAATGAATTGTGCCAGAAAAGGCAGATGACGCCGCTGGGCTTTCCGCCCAGCAAGGAAGATAACGCATTCTGGCGCAATTCAGGCCGGAAAGAATGAAAGTTTTTAATCAAGAGTTAGTATGAGGATTTCCTTCAGCGTCTGGGTCAGCTTGGGGATTTCCACGGGCTTGGCGATATGCCCGTTCATGCCGGCGGCAAAGGCGTGCTGCTTGTCCTCCTCAAAGGCGTTGGCGGTCATGGCGACAATGGGGATATTCGCCACCGCCTGGTTGGGCAGCTTCCGAATCTGCCGGGTCGCCTCGTAGCCATCCATATGGGGCATCTGAATGTCCATCAGAATCAAATCGTACTGCCCCGGGGAAGCGGCTTTCATGATCTCCACGGCCTGCTCCCCGTCCTCCGCAGTGTCCACGGCGAAGCCCAGCCCCTTCAGGATCTCCATGGCAATCTCTTGGTTCAGGGCGTTGTCCTCCACCAAGAGCAGCTTTTTGCCCCGGAAGTCCGCGGATGCCTCGTCAGGTAACGGCGCGGGAGCCTCCGCCGGATGGGGTTTGGCGAGAATCTCCCGCAGCTCCGACGGGAACAGCGGCTTGGAGCAGAAGGCCGTCACACCGGCCTGCCTGGCCTCCGCCTCGATGCCCGTCCAATCATAGGCCGTCAGGATGATAATCGGCGTATCGTCTCCGATGACCTTCCGGATCCTGCGCACGACCTCAATGCCGTTCAGATCCGGGATCAGCCAGTCGATGATGTAGGCGTGGAATTCGTCGCCCTGCTGCAGGGCGAATTGGGTGCGCAGGACGGCCTCCTTGCCGGAGGTTGTCCACTCGGAGCGCATTCCGATGGCGCTCAACATTCCGCAGATGCTCACGCAGGTGTCGGCGTCGTCGTCCGCCACCAAAGCGCGCAGTCCCTGCAGCTCCGCAATGGGCTTCTGCTCCACGGGGCTGCCGCAAACCTGGAAACGCAACGTAACAATAAACTCCGAGCCCTTTCCCACTTCGCTTCGCACCCGGATGGTTCCGCCCATCATGTCCACGATGCTCTTGGTGATCGCCATGCCCAGGCCGGTGCCCTGAATGCCGCTGACGGTGGTCGTTCGCTCCCGAGTGAACGCCTCGAAGATGTGCTTTTGGAATTCCTGGCTCATGCCGATTCCATTGTCCCTCACCCGGAAGGCGTATTCTGCGAAGCCCTTTGGCGCGTTCCGGGACTGGGTGATCCGCAGACTGACCATCCCGCCGGGATTCGTGAACTTGATGGCGTTGCTCAGCAGGTTCAGCAGAATCTGATTCAGCCGCAGCCGGTCGCAGATCACGTCCTCGTTGACGATGTCCACGGTGTCCATGAAAAAGTCCAGCTGCTTTGCGTTGATGTCCGTCTGCACAATGGTGCGCAGATCGTGAATCAGATCCGGCAGATGCACCGGATGCTCTTCAATCCGCACCTTCCCGGACTCAATCCGGCTCATATCCAGCACGTCGTTGATTAGGCTCATCAGATGGCTGCCGGCTGTCTGGATTTTCGCAAGATACGTTTGCACCTGTTCCGGGCTGTCCGCATGGGCTGCCGCCAGAGTGGCAAAGCCGATGATGGCGTTCATAGGCGTGCGGATGTCGTGGCTCATGTTGTTCAGGAAGGTGGTTTTGGCACGGTTGGCGTGCTGGGCGGCGGCCAGGGCATCCTGAAGCGCTTTCTGCCGCTCCTGCTCCGCGTTCATCTGCTCGTCAATGCACCGGAATCCGGCAATAAACCAGCTCTCCTCCTCCGTGACCCGGACAAACTTCACCTGATAATAGTGGCGCTCGCCCTGAATGCGGGCTCGGAAATCCAGGGCGTACTCCGCTTTCTCCGACAGACAGGTCAGAAGCTGCTCCGGCGTCACAGCCTGCAAAACCCGTTCGGCATCCTCCGGATCCACATACAGCGCCACATAGTGCTCCCAGGTTTCCCAGTAGGCGCGGTTACGGCGATCCCCGGCGTCGATCATCTGCCCGTTTACCTTCATGGAGGTGGCTTTGTTCTCCTCGGGATTCATCAGAAAGATGTCGGAATAGTCGTTGCTGAGGGCACCCACAATTTTGAACTGCTCCGTCTCCGTCTGCTTTTTCCGGACATCCTGGATCACCCGGACGATCATCACGAACAGGATGATCAGGCAGAGAATCACGGCTGCCAGGTAGGAGGTGCTGGAATCCAGCATTTTCTGGGCTCCCGCCTCCACCACCGCGTTGATGTTGCTCTCCCGCATCAGAGAGGTCATGATCAGGTCGGTGCCAGGCACGTTTTTGTAATACACATAGGTGTTTCCGGCGCTTTCCGTGTGGTAGACCGTATAGCCCTCCTGACCGGCGGCCCAGTCCTCCCGAATCTGCTCCAGGGTATACCCCGGGGCGAAGGAGGCCGTGTTCTCCCAGACGGAAAACACGTTTTCCCCGTTGGGGTAGTCCCCCTGAATGTTCAGAAGGTTCTCCCCGTTCTTGGTGAACAGGCGGCAATAGGTCTTATTCTCGGCGTTTTGCAGCTGGTCGGCGGAGATCACGCTCTCGATGCTGACGCCGGTAAAGCAGGAAACCACATGGATCCCCGTCGGCGCTTCCAGCGTAACAGGCACGGCGATGATGACCATGGTCTTGGTTCCGTAGCTTTTCACCAGGTGAATTTCCGTCTGGGTAATTTCGCCGGACAGAAAGCTGAACCGGGAAATGCCGGAAAAGGTGCTGTCCACCGTGTAAACCATGCCGTCGGCGTCCACCAGAGCGAACATATTCAGCCCGTTGATGTTCTGCACCAGGTAGATATACTGCCGGATAGACGCTTCGTCCTGAAGATAGGCCTCGTCCAGCACGGTGAGCGCCAGCTCCATCTGCTTGGTCTTCCGCTCCAGCTCCGAGGTAATACTTCCCGTATTCCGCTCGGTGATTTCCTCCAGATAGAATTCACACAGATCGTTGATGGTGTTTTCCGACGCGGTCTGGGTTCGCCTCACCCAAAACGCGGTGGATACGATCAGAACCACAGTCGCCAGAATCAGCGCTATGTAAAACGAGGGCCACAGTCCTGTGCTTTTTTTCTCCGATTCGGTTGCGTTCCGTCTCATTGTTCACCGCCTCCTGACAGAACCGTCCGGTAAAGCGTACCCGCTTCCTCGATGACGGTATCAAGCCCCCGCTGCTTTAACGCCTGGTAGCCGAGCCAAAAGTCCTCCTGGGAGATCTCTCCCCGGATCGCCTGATCCCGGAGCTTACACACCCCGTCGGTAATCAGCGAGGTGCGGTATTTGACGTAGCTCTCCGTTTCCAGGGTGAGGGGCTGGGTGTAGAAGTAGTCGTTGTTCAGGACGAACAGTCCGTTATAGATCTGCGCCTGAATATCCGTCAGGCTCCGCCTGTCCTCCCCGGAAAACAGACACTGCAGATAGGCGTTCTGGAGCCAGTAGCCGCCGAAGGGCTCGAAGTTGATTCCCACGGCTCGGTAGTCCGAAAAGCCGTTTGCCACCAGGTCTTTGTTCAGCACGGGCATCCCGTCTTCCAGGGTATAGCTGACGCCCTCAATGCCGTAGTTGTACAGATACGCGCCCTCCCAGGTGTAGCACCAGTTGAAGAAGCGGACGATGTCCGCTACCTTGCCCCGCTCCGCCGCACCGGCGGTGACGCACCAGGTGAGGCTGACCCGCTCTCTTTCCTGAATCATCCGGTCCCCGTAAGGCCCTGCCACAGGCGCCACGCTGAGCCAGAGAGCGTCCTTGTCCCCGCTCTGCCGGAGCGCCGCCGTCTGCGCGCCGGAGGCGGCAAAGGTCATGGTGCTGCCAAGGGTATTGTCCCCCATGGCCTGCTCGATGGTGGCATAGGTAAAGCCTTCGTAGCCCTCTGCCAGAATGCCCTCCGCGTACAGGCCGGCCATTGCCTCCAGAAATTCCGGATACCGGGGGTGTTCATAGACCATGGTGTAAGTGCCGTCGTCCAGCAGGCAGAACTGGGTATCGTTGGACGCGGCAATGCCGAAGGCGTTGAGCAGAAACGTCAATCTTCGCTCTCCGTCGGAGCCTTCCGCCAGAGCGATGGGGATTTCATCCGTGGGGTCGCCGTTTCCGTTCAGGTCGTTGTCCCGCACGCCCCGCCAGTAGGCAAGCCAGTCCTCCCAGGTCTGGGGTGTCTCCAGTCCCAGAGCCTCCAGCCAGTCCGCCCGCACCATCATGGAAAAGGAGCCACGGATGGTGGATACGGAGGGAATGGCGTAAATGTGCCCGTCGGAGGCGCGCCATTCGTCCATGTGCTCTTTCCCCACCGCCGAGACGATGTCCGGCATCAGCTCCAGATAATCGTCCAGCGGCACGATCAGCCCGTCGTCCGCCAGATCCATCACACCAAAGCCCGTGGGATTGAGAATGTCCGGCAGATCCTTCCTGCTGCACAGCAGGGTGGTCGCCACTGCGGAGCTGTAGCCCGCGTCCTCCTGCCAGTCGATGGCAACATGGACGCCGGTCATGGCTTCGATGGCAGGGAAATAGTAGCAGCCGTCAAAGGCGGTGGGTCTTCCGTCGTAGGTAACGCCCAGACCGGTGATTTCCAGGCCGTCCTCAAAGAAGAGCTTGCTGCTTCTCGGCAGATTCTGCGCGGCCTCCAGCAGATCCCGGTTCATCTGCTCCACGGAAAAACCGGCTTCGGAGCGGGGCTTCTGGCAGCCCGTCAGGATCAGCCCTGCCGTCAGTACCAACGCCAACATTCTTCTTTTCATACTCTGCCCTCCCGAACCCGATTCTTTGCATCCGCGCCGGCGTGAACCGCCGATTTCGTGCTGATCGGTTTTCCTCAGCTTCCCGACAAATCGGAATCTGGCGCGCAGCGCCCAAGGCTTCCCCTCTGGGGTGGTGCTCCGCGCAGCGAATCAGAAATATTATGATTGCCGGGGGCAATCATACCATAATGTCCGCTGGCAAAAATCTTCGATTTTTGACTGATGAGGGGCGGTACTTCACTCCGGGAATCGATACGCTGCGGCGAATTCGTACCGGGCACCCCTCATCCGTCTCGCCTGACGGCGAGCCACCTTCCCCAAAGGGGAAGGCTTTTGTCCGCCAAACCACTATTTTCCGCCCTGTAACGAACCGAGCTGTTCCCAATGGCGTAACGACCATAGACCACCCGGGCACGGCATTGCCTGCGGGGGCATCCCCGCCACGCATTGTCAGCGGCGACTCGCCGCCAAACTGCAATTTATCCTAACCACTGCATTGAGCCGATATGCATAGGATAAAAAACGGGTGTCAACGCCGCC
This sequence comes from Bacillota bacterium, assembly GCA_029100605.1. GTDB lineage: Bacteria > Bacillota > Clostridia > Oscillospirales > Oscillospiraceae > Faecousia. The sequence goes on from JAQXPK010000073.1 coordinate 5,295, forward strand.
GGTTGGAGAAGGTTTGTTCCTTCACTCAGCCCTCCCGGTAGTGGTTCATCATGGCCTTGAACATTTCCTGGGTGGATGGCGGCGTATAGGTGATTGCGTTGGCACCGGCTTCAATGGTGGCGAGAATGGTATCGGGCTTGTTACCGCCGGTGGCGATGATGGGAACCTCCGGGAATTGGCTGCGAATGCGGCGAACCAGCGCCGGTGTCTTTTCTGCGGCGGCAACATTCAGAATGGATGCGCCGCAATCCAGCCGTGATGCCACGTCGGTCTTTTCGTCCGTCACAGTGATGACGGTGGGGATGTCCACCGAGCGGGCAACCGCCAGCAGATTCCCGTCGGAGATGGGGGCATTGAGCACCACGCCAATGGCTCCCTGGCTCTCCACATCCTTGGCAAGGGAGATGGTTCGCACCCCCTGGGTGGTTCCGCCGCCTACGCCGCAGAACACCGGAATGTAAGAGGCCTTGATGATGGCGTCGCTGATGGACTGCTGGGGGGTGAAGGGGTAGACGGCAAATACCGCATCGGCATCGCAGTTTTTGATGATGGCAAGGTCGGTGGTAAAGACCAGGCTTTTGATCCGCCTGCCGAAAATGACGATCCCGCTGGCCTTTAGAATTTCCTTGGGCATCTCCAGAATGTGGTGCCGCAGACGGCTCTCCACCTGGGGAATCTGCTTCTTGCTCTCCATTGTGGTTCATCCTTTCCGATAAAAATAAATGATATACTAAATGAAAAGAATGAACCAGATGGGAAGAAAAAATAAACAAAATGTGGATATTCTAGCCAGAAAGCAGGAGATTGAAAAAGGACTGCTGCAAAAGCTGCGGCAGTCCTTCCTTGTCCAAAATGATCTTACTGCTCGGCGTACACGGAGCACTGCCGGCGATCCTTGCCCAGACGCTCAAACTTGACGGTGCCGTCAACCTTGGCGAACAGGGTGTCGTCCTTGCCGATGCCCACGTTGACACCGGGATGGATGTGGGTGCCTCTCTGGCGAACCAGAATGTTGCCGGCCAGAACGAACTGACCGTCGGCGCGCTTCACGCCCAGACGCTTGGACTCGGAATCACGGCCGTTCTTGGTGGAACCGCCGCCCTTGTGGTGAGCGAAGAACTGAATACCAATCTTCAGCATGGTGTTACACCTCCAAAACTTCGATATTATCAGGATAATCATCCCGCAATCCGCACAGAGTTACCATCATACCGGCAAGCACTGCCTGGACGGCATCCTCCTCGTCGCAGGACGCGGGGAGGGTCAGGGTGACGCGGTTATCTTCCCCGTCCTTGACCCGAACCTTGGCCTTGGCGCCGCACACATCGTTGATGGTGGCCTCAGCCATAGTCACAACAGCGGAGACGGCGGCGCAGACAATGTCCTTGCCCGGCTCGTCAAAATCACTGTGACCCGAGACGGAGAATCCGGTGATTCTCTCGCCCTCGGTGAAAAATTCGCATCTTGTCATAAATTACAGAGCGATCTTGGTGATCTCCACCTTGGTGTAAGGCTGGCGATGACCGATGTGCTTCTTCTCGTTCTTCTTGGACTTGTAGCGGATGATGTCGATCTTCTTGCCCTTGCCGTTCTTGACGACCTTGGCCTCCACGGAAGCACCCTCCACGGTGGGAGCGCCGATCTTGGTGTTCTCGCCGTCCAGGACAGCCAGCACCTGGTCGAACTTGACGGTGGACTCAGCCTCAGCGCCCAGCTTCTCCACGAACACAACGTCGCCCTCAGCCACGGTGTACTGCTTGCCACCGGTTACGATAACTGCTTTCAATTGTTTCACCTACTTTAATTGTGTAGTCTCGCTCTGGGGGCGCGGCGTTTTTGGCGCACGACTGAAAAGCCCCTTCAATGCGGCTGGACTATTTTAGCATCCCAAACAGAAAAAGTCAAGAAGTTTTTCACGCTTTTTCTTGCGTTTTTTCCTTACTTTTGCTATACTGCTTTTACAAATGCCAATCCTTTTCCAGCGAGGTAACCGTATCATGAAAACGAAAACCTGGATCCTCCTCATTGCCGCGGCGGCGGTGGTTTTTCTCGGACTGAGCATCTTTGCGCTGTCACCGGGAGACGCCGCGGATTTCGCGCAGATCAGCAGCGGGGGAACCGTGGTCAAAACCGTAGATCTGCGGGTGAACCAGCAGTTCACCGTCACCGCCGAAAACGGCGGCAGCAACACCGTCACCGTCCGGGACGGGCGCATTGCCGTCACCGAGGCCGACTGCCCCGACCACTACTGCACGAACCGTGGCTTCTGCAGCGGTGGGACGCCCATCGTGTGCCTGCCAAACCGACTGGTGATCCGGTTCGTGGGAGAGCAGCCCATCGACGCGGTTGTGGGCTAATTTTTGAAAAATCTGTGATGTAAATAGATGTGACCCATCAACAAGAAGGAAATTTACGATGTGGTATATGACAGGTTGCAAGACGGACGTATCGTAAGATGCGTTCGGCTTGCAACCTTTGCCAAAGCCTTTAGGCTGCGGCCAGTTTTTC